>ONOZ01000167.1 GCA_900319595.1 uncultured Bacteroidales bacterium
ATGATAATAACTAAAAAATATAAAGAAAATGGATTTTAAACAGGCAATTTTGGAAGGTATTCCTGATTATTTACCGGCTAAAAAGTCATACGACACAACTATTAACCACGCTCCCAAACGAAAAGACATACTTACAACGGAGCAAAAAAAATTAGCGTTGAAAAATGCATTAAGATATTTCCCTGAAAAGTTTCATAAAGAACTTGCACCCGAATTTTTAGAGGAGTTAAAGACATATGGTAGAATATATATGTATCGTTATCGTCCAGATTACGATATGTATGCTCGTAATATTGACGAATATCCTGCTAAATCTCGTCAGGCTGCGGCTATAATGCTAATGATACAAAACAATTTAGACCCTGCAGTCGCTCAACATCCGCATGAATTGATTGTTTATGGCGGAAATGGTGCTGCTTTTCAGAATTGGGCTCAGTATCGTTTAGCAATGAAATATTTAGCAACGATGACAGACGAGCAAACTTTGGTTATGTATTCTGGGCATCCAATGGGATTGTACCCTTCTCATAAGGAGGCTCCGCGTGTTGTGGTAACAAATGGAATGGTTATACCAAATTATTCTAAAGGAGACGATTACGAAAGATATAATGCCTTAGGTGTTTCTCAATATGGGCAGATGACGGCAGGTTCTTATATGTACATCGGTCCTCAAGGCATTGTCCATGGTACAACTATAACGGTATTAAATGCAGGTCGTAAGGTATCTAAACAAGGTGAGGGATTGGCAGGCAAACTATTTGTTACGGCAGGATTAGGTGGCATGTCAGGTGCTCAACCAAAAGCAGGAAATATAGCAGGAGTCGTTTCCATTACAGCAGAAATAAATCCTAAGGCAACATATAAAAGAAAAGAGCAGGGTTGGGTAGATGAGGTTTATTCCAATCTTGATGAATTGATGGCAAGAGTTACAAAGGCACAAGAAAATAAAGAAGTTGTTTCTTTTGCATATGACGGTAATGTTGTTGATTTGTGGGAGTATTTGGCAAACAATGATATTAAAGTAGATTTAGGTTCAGATCAAACTTCACTTCATAATCCTTATGCTGGCGGATATTATCCTGTTGGACTTACTTTGGAAGAAAGCCAAAAGATGATGGCAGAGAATCCTACTCAGTTTAAAGAAGAGATAGCCAAAACTTTACGCCGTCATGTTGCTGCTATAAACAAATTGACAGCCAAGGGAATGTATTTCTTCGATTATGGAAATGCTTTCTTATTAGAGGCAAGTAGAGCAGGGGCTGACATAATGAAAGATGATGGAACCTTTAAATATCCTTCTTACGTGCAAGATATAATGGGTCCTATGTGTTTTGATTATGGTTTTGGACCATTCCGTTGGGTTTGTACAAGTGGAAAGCCAGAGGATTTGGATATTTCCGACCATATTGCTATGGAAGTATTAGAAGAGATAGCAACAAATTCACCTGAAGAGATACAACAACAGATGCGTGATAATATTCAATGGATTAAAGGGGCAAAAGAAAATCATTTAGTTGTTGGTTCGCAGGCACGAATATTGTATGCAGATTGCGAAGGTAGGACAAAGATAGCCTTAGCATTTAATAAAGCAATACGTGAGGGTAGAATATCTGCTCCGATAGTGCTGGGAAGAGACCATCATGACGTTTCAGGAACCGATTCTCCATTTAGAGAAACATCAAATATTTATGATGGTTCTTCGTTCTGTGCAGATATGGCAGTACATAATGTTATTGGCGATTCATTCCGTGGTGCTACTTGGGTAAGTATTCATAATGGAGGTGGCGTTGGCTGGGGCGAAGTAATCAATGGTGGCTTCGGTATGGCTATTGACGGAACGGAAGACGCCGACCGCAGAATCACAAATATGCTTCATTGGGACGTGAATAATGGTATTTCAAGGCGTAGTTGGGCAAGAAATGAAGGAGCAATATTTGCTATAAAACGTGCTATGGAGCAGAATCCAAACTTAACTGTTACCTTACCAAACTTGACAGACGAGGCGTTAATCAACTCTTTGTTTTAATTGTTTTGTATAATTTTGCATTTGTAACCAAATTAAAAAACAATGTAAAGCAATGGCATTTGATTTTAAAAAGGAATACAAAGAGTTCTATATGCCAAAGGATAAGCCTAATATTGTTGTTGTGCCGAGTATGAATTATATATCTGTGCAAGGGCAAGGCAATCCGAATATTGAGGGCGGAGAATATAAGAATGCAATAGAACTTTTATATAGTATTGCTTTTACTATCAAAATGAGTAAGAAAAGCAACTATCAAATTAAAGGCTATTTTGATTATGTTGTTCCTCCTCTTGAAGGTTTTTGGTGGCAAGATGGGGGAGAGGAAATAGATTATGCACATAAAGAGAATTTTCAATGGAAATCTGTTATACGCGTTCCAGATTTCATAACCAAAGCAGATTTTGACTGGGCAATAGCAGAGGCAACAAAGAAAAAGAAAAGGGATTTTTCCAAAGTTGAGTTTATTACGTATAATGAGGGCGAATGTGTTCAATGCATGCATATTGGGTCGTATGATGATGAACCCAAGACGGTTGCACTTATGCACAAATATATGGAAAGTCAAGGCTATATGTTGGATATTACAGATAAGCGACTGCATCATGAAATCTATCTTAGCGACCCAAGAAAAGTTACTATGGAAAAATTAAAGACAGTTATTCGCCACCCAATAAAAAAAGTATAAATAAATTTTAATGAAAAAAGGCAGAAGATTCATTTCCCCTGCCTTTTTTGTTTAGCCTAATTCTGAGTAGCTTTGAATCAATCTACTTTTTGGC
>ONOZ01000169.1 GCA_900319595.1 uncultured Bacteroidales bacterium
AAAACACTTCTATACCTTATAGTTATGAAGTTTTCTGCCAAATTGTCAGTAAGACATTAGAAAAACATATTGGCAAAATGTTTGTTTGTAAAGATAATAGGGGAAATATCTGCTCCGTATTGTTTATTGCTTGGGACAAAACTACTGCCTACTCTCTTATTGGAGGAAATAATTATAATAATGTGCAACGAGATTCTGGTGCATTGATTCAATACAAAAGTATAAAATACGCACAATCACTTGGTCTGACAACTTATGATTTTGAAGGCTCAATGTTGAAGGGTATTGAGGAGTTTTTTCAACATTTTGGAGGAATTAGAACTCCTTATATCTCACTTTCAAAATTTTACAATAAATTTTACAAATATTTAATGGCTTTAAAACACTAAGAAAATGAATATAAAACTGGTCGTTGTAGGAAAAACTATAAAAGGATTCGTAGATGATGGCATAAATGAATATATCAAACGATTAAAACATTATATAAATTTTTCAATAGAAGTTATTGGTGATGTAAAAAATGCAAAAAAACTCACACCTACTCAATTAAAAATTTTGGAAGCAAATAATATTCTAAATTATTTAGATAAAAATCAAGTAAATACACAAAATTCTGCTATCGTAACACTTTTGGACGAAAACGGTAGAGAATTTAAAAGCACAGAATTTGCATCCTATTTGCAAAAACAAATGAATAGTGGAATCAAAACTCTGGTATTCATCGTGGGAGGGGCTTATGGTTTTGCAGATATGATAAAAGACAGATTCAAAAATACAGTATCTATTAGTCAAATGACTTTTTCTCATCAAATGATTAGACTTTTGTTTGTTGAACAGTTATATAGAGCATTTACAATTATTAAAGGCGAGCCTTATCATAATGAATAAAAAATGTTTTTATTGAAAAATATCTGTTTTTATTATGTTAATTTCATAAAATTGATTAAATTTGCAGATTGAATTTAGAAATAGTATGATATAATAATGAATAAGAATCTTGACCCTAATAGCGGACATCTTTCTAAACAAGAAAGAGATTACGAGAAGGCATTACGTCCTCTTGGATTTGAGGATTTTGCTGGTCAAGAAAGGATTAAAGAAAATTTAAATATATTTGTACAGGCAGCAAAGGAGAGAAGAGAGGCCTTAGACCACGTTTTGTTGCACGGTCCTCCCGGATTAGGAAAAACAACTCTATCTTACATAATTGCAAATGAATTAGGAGTAAATGTAAAAATGACTTCGGGTCCTGTTTTAGACAAACCCGGAGAATTGGCGGGCATCTTAACAAATTTAGAACCCAACGATGTGTTGTTTATTGACGAAATACACAGATTGTCTCCTATTGTAGAAGAATATCTTTACTCTGCAATGGAAGATTATAAAATAGATATTTTGATAGAAAGTGGTCCTAATGCAAAAAGTGTAGAAATCGCCTTAAATCCTTTTACTTTAATTGGAGCAACCACAAGAAGCGGATTATTGACAGCTCCGTTGCGTTCAAGATTTGGTATTACATGTAGATTAAAATATTATAATCACGAAACATTATGCATAATTATCAAACGCTCGTGTCGTATCCTGCAAACACCAATAGACGAAGACGCTGCAATGGAGATTGCTGGCAGATCAAGAGGTACTCCGCGTATTGCTAATTTACTTCTTAGACGAGTAAGAGACTTTGCTCAAATAAAAGGCAATGGAATTATTACTATGGATATAGCAAAAATAGCATTAGGGGCTTTGAATGTTGATGCAAATGGACTGGACGAAATGGATAACAGAATACTTAGCGTTATTATAGACAAATTTCGTGGAGGTCCTGTGGGATTAGGAACTATTGCTACTGCTGTTGGTGAGGATGCTGGTACAGTTGAAGAAGTTTATGAACCTTTTTTGATTCAAGAGGGTTACATAATGCGAACTTCAAGAGGCAGAGAAGCAACTCTTCTGGCTTATCAACACTTAGGAAAAGATGCTTCAAAACGGAATAATAATCAAAAGATTTTGTTTGAAGATTAAAAAAAACATAATATTAAACCTACTTTTTTGAATGTAAGTTATTGTATAAATGGTATGAAAAATAAATTAAATAAAGATATGAAAAGGATTTTTGTATTGACTGCTCTAATGATTCTTGCAGGAGGATTCTCCGTCAGTGCACAGTCAGTAACTGTTCTTTTGAATGCAGATAGCCATGGACAGTCTGTAAGTACTTGCGAAGGTGAATTTTACGACAATAGCAAGAATAGTAAATACGCTACCAACATAGATTACTGGACTACTATCTGTCCTAGTCAAGCCAATAGCAGAACAAGACTTGAGTTTGATATGTTTGACTTACATCCCTCCGATACTGTTATAATTCATTACGGACCTAGTATTTCCGACCAGCTGGCGATGTCTCAAACTACTGGAAAACCTTATTTTCTTACTAATGAACTGGAAGGTAAACAAATATCTCCTCCCATTACTGACGTATCTGGTTGTTTGACATTTAGATTTAAATCCGACAGAAATGGAGTTGCTCAAGGTTGGAAGGCAAGAATTGGTTGCGAAGCAAGTTGTCAAGATGTGGAAGTAGCCCTTGCAAGTACATTTGAGAAAATAAGCGAAAGTGGAGTCAGAAGTACGCGACCAGTTAGAGATGGAATAGATATTGCTAGAGTAAAAGTAGAAGACCCTTCTTATGGTTATGATACTATTATTACAGACGGATTAGGCAATGTAGGCTATTATAAATTTGACACTGTAAGATTCAAAGCCATAGATATTTGTCAAGGAGATAGTGTCATATTAAAAGCCGATCCTAAATTTCCTTATAACGACAATGCCTATCATCAATCTGCAGAAAACTGTATCTACATTTGGGGGTTTGGTGATAATGATGCTGGCTACGATACTTCTTATTACAATCCAACAATAGGACACAAATGGAATAAAGTTAGCGGATATGACTTGAATCTCTATATAACAGATACATCATACGGTGGTTGCGTTGCCAAAAACACTCTAACGGCGAGAGTACGTATTGCACAAAATCCTATAAAACAAGAAAACGAAATACCCGATATGTGTTCTGGCGACAGACAACCAGTCAATGTTGATTACACAGGAACAGCGACAATCGTTATAGACTCAATGCACATCAACCAATCACAACGTGAGATATTCAATACCCGTACTTTTATCCCAGATGGAGGAGGTTTGCCTGCAGGTAACGCTTGTTATACTTCTTCTATTGTCTTTACAACCTTTTCTCCTGGACTTACATTGTCAAGTGGTTCGGAGATATTGGACGTTTGTATGAATATGGAGCATTCGAGTATTGGGGATTTGAGTATGGAATTGATTTGTCCTTCCGATAAAGTTGCTACATTGAAGTATAGTACAAAAAATAAAGATGCTGGACGAAAAATCTTCTTAGGAAAACCTGAGGGCGATATAAATTATGGATATATTGCAGCAGCAACAGCAGATGATTCCATAAAAATTGAGGATTCTACATCAAATGCAACTGGTGAATGCTGGTTGTATTGTTGGAGTAATACATTTTTGAAAAATCAGCAAGGTGTTCTTACTGGCCTAGCCCCTAATATTGTCCGCAACTACTCATTATCTAAAGATGGAGTAGTATTTGTAAATAATACGGTGGATTCTACTCACTACTGGTCTATAAGGGATGTCATTACTTTGACTTCTACCATTCCTGCCGACACTATCCATATATTCAAGGACGAAACATTCTTAGCCAAAGGTGGTGATACTGTGTTTTCTGCAAGTGGGGAGGTAACTGCTTTCACTACGGGAAATTTGATAAAGATAAACGAAGGAGATTCCTACTCTGCAATATCAACAGGAAGAGAATATATTTTTAATGAGGAGTCCAAGAAAATTGATTCCATAAATGTTACATTGCAGCAATCTGTGCAAATTATAGACAATGGTAAAAGTTTTCCGCCAGATTTCGGTGATACTGTAGTACTACACACAGACAATATAACCTACTATAAAAACGGACAGGCTACTGTACTTGGTTACGGGGACTTTGTAACAATAAACTCTGCTACATCCATAACTATACAAGGCATAACGACACAAAACATAGATGTAGATTCTGTTAATGTGATTAGAACTATAAAGAAAGAGTATCACCCATACAAAAATGACATTTATTTAGCACAATATGGCGATTATGTAAGAACAATATCTTATATTTACCAAAGAGATAGCATTATAAATACAGGTGATACTTCTCAATTCTTACAAACACCTATCCAAAACATAACAGGTAATACTCAATACTCCGATCCTCCAACACAAGCCTATACCGATGCAACTACTGTTGATTTAAATGGATTTGACAATCTAATAGGATGTCCTTTAAACGGGAAATGGACAATTCGAATATGTGATGATATGGCAAATGATAATGGTTGGATTTGCGGTTGGTGGATGGACGTCAAACTTTCCTCTGCTACAGATTGGACTTATTCTGTTCCTATAGACACTGTTATTTGGGGAGGACCATACATAACAAACGCAAAAGCAACTACTGCAATCGTCGCACCTTCAGTTAAAGAATCTGGCGAATTTACCTATAATGTTAAGGTTGTAGATGATTTTGGCTGTCAATGGCCTGCTACTACTAAAATAAATATTGTAAAAACTCCAGAAGTAAATTTAGGTGCAGATAGAGAAATATGCGAAGGTCAGTCATTTACTTTGAACGCAGGAAATCCTGGTGCGACTCACTATGACTGGGAGCCAACGGGAGATACGACTCAATCAATTACAATTACTCCTGATGAGAATGTATTTGGCACTCAGACATATACTGCAATGGTAACTAATTTTAATGGCAAACTTTATTGCTATGGACAAGGTTCTGTCAAAGTTACTATTCATCCTGGTGCTGCTGCATCATTTACATCTGAGCCATATCCACTGGAAGGTTGTGAGCCTTATACGTTCAAACTAATTTCAACATCTTCTGAGGTTGATAAGTATGAATGGAAATTAGGAGATTACACTTCAACAGATGCTAATCCTGAATTTACATTCCCTGCAGGAACTTATGATTTGGATTTGAAAGTTACAAGCAAGTATGGTTGTACCGATGAAATTCATTTTGACAACATAATCAATGTCTATGAATCTCCAAGAGCAGATTTTACCTGGGAACCTGCAACGCCTTATGCTTCAAAACCAACTGTTAGAATGGTCAATCTGACAGAACCTAATAACGAAAGTCTCAATAGATACAGATGGGAATTTCAAACGAATAAATTCAATCCTATGGATATTGAAAACGTATTTGGCAGAACACCA
This sequence comes from uncultured Bacteroidales bacterium, assembly GCA_900319595.1. Classification (GTDB taxonomy): domain Bacteria; phylum Bacteroidota; class Bacteroidia; order Bacteroidales; family P3; genus Scybalousia_A. The sequence continues at coordinate 5,332 of ONOZ01000169.1, forward strand.
GAATATACTTGGAAAGCACAAAATGGTGAAAATGTAGCAGGAGAATATAATGTAACACTAGACGCATATTCTTACAATAAAGCACCGAGTGGAAATGTTTATGAATGCCACGATACTATTTCAAAAGTAATAACTATCATTAACGACAATCTAATATTCCCGACAGTAGTTACGCCTAATGGAGATGGCATTAATGATGTATTTGAAATTCATAATCTTGTAAATGGCATGGCGTTCCCAGATAATGAATTGACTATATATAACCGCTATGGCAAACGTATATTCTTTGTTCAAGATATTCGCTCAACTGACCAGTTTTGGGACCCAGAAGTAACAAAATCTCCAACAGGAACATATTTTTACCGTTTTGTTGCTAAAGGACCTATAAATAATTTGGAATTTAATGGAACCGTAGAAGTTTTGAGGGAATAAAAGAAAATATGAATAAAATTTAAGAAAATTTTAAGGGAGTGTAATTCAAAAATTTACTACTCCCTTAAATTATTGTCACACAGAATATTATTAATCACGAAAAAGAATTTATTTTTATCACGTATTAAACTATTTTTCTCTGATAATATTTTTCTAATAAGTTATCTAATCTCAGGTACTACTGCAAAGAACATAATTTCCTCATCAGTATCATTTATAAGATTATGTGAATGCCCTTTTGGACAATATAATGCCTGACCACTTTTTAACCTTTCTTCCGTTGTGTCATATGTTACTAAGCCAGAACCTTTAATCATAAATATTATTTCGCAATTTTCTTCATGCTTATG
>ONOZ01000010.1 GCA_900319595.1 uncultured Bacteroidales bacterium
ATGACGTGATTAGTGAAGTCGAAAAAACGTTGCGTAGCGGCTGGATAACTAGTGGTGAAAAAGTCAAATCCTTAGAAGAAAACATTAAATTATATACTCAAACGGGTGCCTGTATTGCAGTAAATTCTTGGACCAGTGGTGCAATCCTCGCATTGAAATGGCTGAATCTGAAACCAAATGATGAAGTTATTGTACCCGCTCTTACTTACTGCGCAACCGCTTTAGCAGTCATTCTCGCAGGTGCTAAACCCGTTATGGTGGATACTACAAACGATTTTACTATTGACTGTGAAAAAATTAGTGATGCCATAAACGAAAACACTAAAGCCATAATTCCCGTAGATTATGCTGGTATTCCGTGCGATTATATCAGAATTAACGAAATTATTAACTCAAAACAAGTCCGTGATATCTACACTCCAAACAGCGATAACCAGAAAAAATTGGGTAGAATCTTACTTCTGTCTGATAGTGCGCATTCTCTTGGAGCCAAAATCTGTAATCAGCACATCGCTTCCTTAGTTGATATCGCTGTTTTCAGTTTTCACGCCGTTAAAAACATAACTACGGCCGAGGGTGGCATGATTTGTTTAAACCTTCCCTCTAATTTCGACATTGATTACGAACATCAGTGGTTTAAAATCATGAGTCTGAACGGCCAAACTAAGGATGCATTCACTAAAACCAGACTTAATTCTTGGCAATACGATGTTCGCGGCGTCGGTTTGAAGATTAACTTGCCTGATGTCTGTGCTGCGATTGCTCTTTCTCAGTTTCGTCGATACGATTTCTTACTTCAAGAGCGTAAAAAGAGATTTGAGCAGTATAATGCCTGTCTTAAAAATTATGATTGGGCAATTCTTCCGTTTGATACCAGTAATGAAGACATTGAAATCGCGTATCACTTGTATCCTTTACGCATAAAAAATATATCAGTTGAGAAAAGAAATCAGATAATTCAGATATTGGCTCAGCAAAATATAGCAACAAATGTGCATTATCTGCCTTTGCCGGAATTAACAGTGTTTAAAAATTTGGGATATCAGATTTCAGATTATCCAATTGCGAAAAGGACGTTTGAACATGAGATAACACTGCCATTATATCCACAATTAACGGAACAACAAGTGAATTACGTTTTGGAAAATCTGATATTAGCGGTTGAAAAAGTAACAAAAAAATGATAAAACGAGTATTTGATGTATTTTTTGCACTATTGGGTTTAGTGATTTTAAGCCCTGTTTTTGTGATAACTGCATTCGCTGTCGGCGTTACTAGTAAGGGTGGCGTGTTTTATAAACAAAAAAGAGTAGGACGTGATAATAAGGACTTTATTATTTACAAATTTCGCTCAATGTGTGTAAATGCTGACAAGAATTCACTAATTACTATCGGCAATCGTGATAATAGGGTAACGAAAATAGGATTCTTTATTCGCAAATATAAAATTGATGAATTACCACAACTATTTAATGTATTGATTGGAGATATGAGTTTTGTAGGTCCTCGTCCTGAGGTACGCTATTATGTAAATATGTACTCGGATTCTCAAAAAGAAGTATTGAATGTGCGTCCCGGTATAACGGATCCTGCATCTATTGCATACAGAAATGAAAACGAATTATTATCTTCACAAGACAACCCAGAGAAATATTACATTGATGTTATAATGCCAGATAAACTTCGCATAAATCTAGAATATATCGCCTCGCGTTCATTATTTACTGACTTAAAAACAATATTGCGTACATTGAAAAGTGTATAGAATCTGAAAAATACTAACTTTTGAGTATTGTACAGTGATAGGAATGGTTGTAATTTTGCATTCGTAAAATTAAAAATAGTGCCTAAAACATTATTATAATTGTTCCTTTAAATTTTCAAGGGAGGTAGGTTGTCAAATACTTATCTCCTTTTCTTGTTAGTTCATATGATGTAGATGGTATTTGAAATCTCATATTTTAAATATGATTTTTTTGAAATAATATCATTAGTTTCAGGTTTTATTTGTAATTTTGCAGCCGACAATAGTGTCATAAAAATGAGCATTAACTATTATTTCGCATTCAAATTAAGCTTAGGAACTTTTATTTGAAGATTCGGAATGATATAGTGGCTAACGGTTAAGTGGGAAAGAGAAAATCTAACATCTTTGTCTGAATATAGCTCCACATGGTGTGGATTTTCTATGATGTTAGGGGTGTTTTCCTAAGCTTAGCCTGAATGCGAGTAGAGAGTTTTACACCTCATTTGTTTTATTTCGAAAGTGATTGGTAGTTTATGCGTAAATTATCAATCAAAATGTCAAAACAAAACAGTATAGAGGTTATTAACTATGACCGATTGTGGTCTCAAACTGTGGATTTATTACGTTTCCCGCTTATGGTGGCAGTATGTTTTATTCATGTAAATCATCAAGCCCTTATAGATATGAATCCGTCTTCAATTGCTTATAGTGTGTATTTTTTGATCTCACGCATTTTGGCAGAATTGGCTGTTCCTTTATTTTTCATCATATCCGGATATTATTTTTTCTACAATAAAAATAGCGAAAAGTGTATTTTTGATAAAGAAATCTATGTTTCAAAACTCAAAAAGCGAATAAAAACTTTGTTAATTCCCTATATATTTTGGAATGTAGTAACTTTAATTTTATTTGTTTTAGACGGAAGAATTGCAATACACAATTTATCAGACCCACTATGTCTGTTGAATATGTTTTTCTATGGAAAAAATTCTATCTATCCAGTAGCAGTGCCTTTTTGGTTCGTAAGAGATTTGATGTATATGGTTGTTATCTCTCCTATTATTTACTTTCTTGTGAAGAAAGCCGGACTTATCACAATGTTATTGTTTTGTATTTTTTGGTTATCTCCTTTCCATTCGGGTTATTTTCCAAAAGTTGCGTTGTTTTTCTTTTGTTTGGGTGCGTTTTTTAGTATCAATGGTAGAAATATAGTAAAAGATTTATCTATTCTACCCAAAATTCCATTATTTGTAGTACTTATAATGCTGATTATTAGTAATTTATTGATAAATAGAAATCCTATGGATACGGTACATAGTGCTATTAATATACCTTGTGTGCATAATATTTTTATCTTTGTTGGATTGGTCTCTACAGTGATGATTATTTCTAAAATGCTTAGAGTTGGAAAAATTCGAAATGTGAATAAGGGATTAGCATCTGCATCATTTTTCTTATTTGCTATTCATCCCTTTGCATTCAGTATTATTTTCAGACCGTTGACGTTAAAAATTTTTCCTCATAATGCTTTTACTTTTTTGATAATATATTTGTTTTCAGTGTCTTGTGTCGCAATTATTTCAGTGCGAGTATATAAGCTATTAAAATTATATTTTCCAAAATTTGCATCAATAATTACGGGTGGAAGATGAGATATTAAAAAGTAGATTCATTAATTAAATTTTTTATAATAGATTAAATTGCAGTTGTATGAGTAAAAATTTTAACAAAAATAAATAAGAGAGCATTTTTATTAAAAAACTCTCTTATATTATTGCAAAATAGAAGTTTTTATTGTGTATTTACAAAATTCTACTTCTTAATATTAGGTTCTTCTAGTCCTAAGTGTTTTTTCTTATCCATAATTTTCAAATACAATGCAATAATCAAAGCCAAGACTCCGAAAGTTGCGAAAATTATCAATGGGGTTGTATAATTATATGGAATAAAAGACTCACCATTTGCTTTTGCCATTATAACTGCTTGGTTATTTGCATTTGAAGATTCAAGTACCGAACCAATAAGCATAGGAACGAAGCAAAGACCTACGTTTTGTACCCAGAAGATTAGCGAGTATGCACTACCTAAATAGCGAGGGTCCATAATCTTTGGAACACTTGGCCACAAAGCAGCAGGGACTAACGCAAAAGATACGCCCAAAATAACAATGGTTGCATATGCCAAAACTTTGCTATGGGTAGCAGGCAATAGGAATGCAAATACTAAGTGGCAGACTATTAATAATAACGCACCGAATATTAACATTGTTGCACCTTTCCCTTTTCTGTCCAAAAAGTTTCCTAAAAATGGAGTAATAATTGCTGCACCTATTGGGAACCAACGGAATATATTGGATGCCTCTTGTGGAGACATATTACCAATATTGCATTGTAGCATATTTGCTCCGTATCTTTGGAATGGGAATATTGCAGAATAATACAATACGCACAACAATGCAACAACCCAAAATGTTTGGGAAGAAAGTATTTTGCCAATATCACTTACCTTAAATTCTTCCTCAGATGAGCCTTCTGCAATGGCTTTCGCTCCTAATTGTTTATCTAGTTTTTTATCCATAACACAGAACACTAAGAAGAATATAAGACCTATCAATAATAGGACTGTGCAAAAAGCAACAGAGGCTACAATAGTAGTTTTGCCGAAAACGGATTGTCCTAAATGCTCTGCAATCCAAGGGGATATAGAGAAAATAGCGAAAACTCCTACACGAGCAATTGCCATTTCCAATCCCATCGCTAATGCCATCTCCTTACCTTCAAACCATTTAGCAATAGCACGAGAAACGGTGATTCCTGCCATCTCACATCCGCAACCGAATATCATAAATCCTAATGCTGCCATCTTAGCACTACCAGGCATGGCAATCCACCACGTATTTAACCAAGCGTTTAGTTCAGTTGCTTGAAACCAATCACTAACTGCTATAAACTTTATACAAGCACCTATAAACATTAGCGATGCTGATAAAGTACCTGTAAAACGTATTCCACACTTATCTAGGATTATACCTGCTATAATAAGGAATCCGCAGACGTTTAGGATATATTCTCCTGCAGCGTAAGTGCCAAATGCAGTAGGAGACCAACCCCTTTCTGCCTCAATCATACTTTGTAGTGGAGACATTAGATCTACAAACATATAGCCGAAAAACATCATCAGAGCGATGAGTATTAGGGCTGTCCAACGAGCCATAGGACTGTCATTGATTAACTTTTGAATTTTTTCTGTCATATTCTTTAAAATTTTAAATTATTTTTCAAATTGCAAAGTTATTATTTTTTGTATGATAATTTAAAATTTTTGTACAATTTTTATGAATTTATGAATCTTTACTCCAAGGTGCTAAATGTGTTATGTTTATTGATAATCAGATAGATAATAAAACTTATTTACTATGGGAAAATGGCAAAATAGAGGAGTGTTTTTGTTGATTTACATGAGATTTGGATATTTGTATGTATGAATATTGCGAATATGTATATACTTGAGTTGTTCTTGACCATTTTTTGTTAAATAAAAATATGATATTAAAATTTGTGGTTATGAACATGAAGTTAAAATTCTTGTTTTTAGGTAATTAAGAATAAAAATGAAATTTTTTTTACAAAATTCTTTAAAGAAATTATGTAGTTTTCAAATAAACCTCTAACTTTGCACCTTTGAAAAACTAATGCAAACTAATAAAATTTAATAAAAAAATATGAAGAATAAAGGTGCTATTACAGTAATTGCTATAGTATTTGCTTTGATTTGTATATACCAACTATCTTTCACTTATTTTACAAAAAGTGTAGAGTCGGATGCAAGGGAGTTTGCTACTAATCAATGGGTACAAAGCGAAGCAAAGAAGTTGGCTAACGGAAATGAACTTAGTTATCAAGAGATTTTCGATTCTATCTCTAGTGTAAGGGAAAACGCTTACCTTGATTCAGTCTCTGAACAACCGGTTTACAATTTCTTATTTGTGCGTAAGTTTACTTATAGGGAATGTAAAGCAAGGGAAATCAATCTTGGTTTGGACTTAAAGGGTGGTATGAACGTTATGATGGAAGTTTCTACCATAGATGTTATAAAAAATTTGGCTATAAATCCTACAGACCCTACTTTGGTCGCTTTAATTGAACGTGCAACCGCAATTCATCATGCAGATGGCGGAAAATATATTGATTGTTTTGAAAAAGCAGTTGGTGAGGCGAATGCTAAACAAAAAATTGATCTTGCTTCATTTTTTAGAGTAAAACTTCAAGAAAAAGGTATTACTGCAACTTCTTCCAATTCTCAGGTTATAGGTGCAATTAGAGCAGAGTGTACAGATTCATATGAGAGAACTTTTCAAGTTTTATCTAAACGTATAGATAAATTTGGAGTTGCACAGCCTACTATTCAAAAATTACAGGCATCAGAAAGAATTGCAATTGAACTTCCTGGAATTAAAGACCCACAGAGAGTGTCAAAATTGCTGGAGGGTTCAGCACAATTACAATTTTGGTTAGTAGAAAAAGATGTTAATAAAGCATATAAGGCTTTGCAAGATGCAGATTCATGGTTGGCTGCAGTTAGTAGTGGCAGGAATATAGAACAAGAGCAAACAGAATCTGCTACGGAGACTTTGAATGAGATTGCTAATGCAGAACCTTCGAAAAGAGATACTACATCAGCAGTCAAAAATGAACATCCTTTGTTATCATTATTCTCTTCTATGGGAAATCCGCAAGTTACGTTATCAGTAGGGACAGCAACTTCGGCTAATAAGGATGAGATTACAAGATTATTGAAAGATTGTAAAGTACTCCCAAAAGATTTGATGTTTTTATGGAGTGCTAAACCTATAAACAAGACCAATCATTACGAACTTTATGCTATTCACTTAGACAAAAGTAAAGCAGCGTTGTTAGACGGCGATGTTATCTCTGATGCAAAAGATGACTTTGACCAGCAAGGACGTCCTGTTGTTACAATGGTAATGAAAAGTGAAGCTGCAAGCAAATGGGCAAAGATAACTGCAAATCACAAAGGCGAGTGTATAGCAATTGTTTTGGATAGTGCAGTTTATTCTGCTCCAAGAGTTAATGGCGAAATTACAGGAGGACGTTCGGAAATATCTGGTTCATTCACAGTTGATGAAACTAAAGACTTGTCTAATATATTAAAGTCAGGTAAATTGACAGCTCCTGCGAAGATTGTTCAAGAATCTGTCGTTGGACCTACACTTGGAGAAGAATCTATTAGAGCGGGTATGCTTTCATTCTTATTTGCTTTCATTCTTGTACTTATATATATGATATTCTTCTACAGTACGGCAGGTATTGCTGCATGTGTAGCATTGATATGTAACTTATTCTTTCTATTTGGAGTATTGGCATCTTTGGGAGCCGTATTGACTTTACCTGGTATTGCAGGTATAGTTTTAACGATGGGAATGGCAGTAGATGCTAACGTGATTATCAATGAGCGTGTCAAGGAAGAAATTTTAAAAGGCAAGAATATCGGCTCGGCTATTGCAGATGGATATAAGGTTGCTTATTCTGCGATTATAGATGGTAACGTTACTACATTATTGACCGGTATAGTTTTAGCATATTTTGGTAGCGGTCCCGTGCAAGGATTTGCTATTACATTATGTATAGGTATTTTGACATCGTTATTCTGTGGTATCTTTATTTCCCGTTTAGTATTTGAGGCTTTATTAAACCGCAAGGGAGAAAAGAAGTCAGATATAGCGTTCTATACTAAACTTACCCAACACTTCTTAGAGAAACCTAACGTTAATTTTGTAGGCACTCATAGAAAACAAATGTTAGTTGTAATTGTTTTGGGAGCTATTGCATTATTATCATTGGCATTCAAAGGATTAGAAATGGGTGTTGATTTTGCAGGAGGTAGAACATATGTACTTCGTTTCGACCAAGATGTAACTCCGGAAAATGTAAAATCCGCTTTAATCAAAGAATTTGGTTCTGCACCAGAGGTTAAGACCTATGGACCTAATTATCAAGTAAAAGTTACCACTGATTATAAGATTAAGGAAGATAGCGAAGAGATTAAGGGAGAAATTATCTCTAAATTATTCAATGGTACAAAATCATTATTCAAAGATAATTCCATAACAGAGCAGAAATTCCAATCTACAGAAACTTCTCCGTTGGGAATTATATCTTCTGAACAGGTTGGACCTACTATGGCAGAAGATATTCAACGCAACGCAGTAATTGCAGTGGTTATATCTTTGGTATTGATATTTATCTATATTGCAATTCGTTTCAAGAGATGGCAATATGGTTTGGCAGGTTTAGCTTCCTTGTCATTTGACGCGTTGATAACTATTGGAGCGTTCTCTTTATTCAACAAGATATTACCATTTACTTTGGAAGTAGATCAGAACTTCGTTGCTGTGGTATTGACAGTTATTGGTTATTCAATCAATGATACAGTAATTGTATTTGACCGTGTTAGAGAGAATGTTAGCTTGTATCCAAAAGAGGAATATGGTAAATTGATGAACGATGCAATGAACCAAACGTTGAGTAGAACGTTCAATACTTTGGGAACAACATTATTGACATTGTTAATTATATTCTTGTTTGGTGGAGAGGGCTTGAGAGGTTTCTCATTCTCAATGTTCATAGGCATTGCGGCAGGATGTTTTGCTTCCCTTTGTGTTGCTTGTCCGACGGCATACTATCTGATAACTAGACAAAATAGTAAACAGGCAGAAGTTAAGAAATAATAAATATATTCTACGAATAAAATAGTGGGATAACAATTATAAAATGAAAGGTTTAATACTTATAATATTGATTGGAATGGTGGTATCCTTTTTATCAAAAGGGAGGAAACGTACTGCCGAGCAATCGTCAAATGAAAAGAAAACCATTTTTGATGACTGGGCAAAATTATTTACCAGAGAGGCAGAATTGGAAGAGCAAGTAACAGAACCTGTACGCATGACTTCTACGAATTCCTACAAAGAGGAAAAGTTAAGAAAAAATAAGGTAGAGGAGAATAGGCAAATGCATATAGCAGAGAACACAAATAGAGCATTTGATGTTAAAAAAGCGATTATCTATTCCTCTATTTTGAACAAGCCTTATAATTATTAGAATATAAACAAAACACTATATGAGTATGCTTAAGAGAATATTAATTACGTTAGGGCTGTTAATCACAGTCAATTGGGTATTCGGTCAAGGTATCTTAACTGGTACTATTACCGATGCAAAAACTGGAGAACCCTTGCCGTTTGTTAATGTCATAGTTACTCAGAACGGACAACAGATGGGGGGTGCCGCTACGGATATGGATGGTAACTTCCAAATCAAAGGTCTAAACCCTGGAACTTATGATATGCAAACATCTTATATGGGTTATAAGTCGGTTATGAAAACCGGTATTAAAGTTGCAGCATCAGGATATTCCCGAGAAGGTGATGTTAAAATGGAACCTACTTCGGAGATGTTAGACGAGGTTGTAATTCAAGAGCGTGCCGTTCCTTTATTAGAAACTGGTTCTGCAGAGAGTGGAAAGAGAATTACAGCTGAGGATATTGAAAGAATGTCTGCTAACTCTGTGGATGGAATTATTGCTTCTGTGGGAGGTATTACAGATAATGGAGATGGTTCTACAGGTAGTGCCAGAGGAGAGAGTAACATGCAAAGTTATGTAAATGGTGCTAAAAAATCTGGAGCGAATGTTCCTAAATCTGCAATTCAAGAAATTCAGGTTATTTTGGGGGGTACTCCTGCACAGTACGGAGAGGCGATTGGAGGAACAATGAATATAACTTTACGTCCGCCACAAAATAAATTTGAAGGTATGGTATCTTATCGTACTTCAGAACCTTTTGATACAAGAGGCTATCATAGGGGCGAATTCTATTTGACGGGTCCGGTTATTACAAAGAAAAATAAAGAAACGGGAGCAGAGAAGACAATTTTGGGCTTTCGTTTGAGTGGCTTTGATAGTTATGTCCATGATCCTTATAGACGTCCGAAAGATAGAAGATATTTTATGGCAAAAGATGAGGTTAGAGAACAAATAGAGGCGGCTCCATTGCGATTAGACCCTTCAACAGGATCTATTCAGTATGCTGCAAGTTATCTAACCGCAGATGCTTTTAAACGTGTCGGTCGCAAACCAAATTTATGGTCTAATACTGTATATATTGAAGGAGGTTTGGATTTTAGACCTAGTTCTACGACGGCCTTGAAGATTAATGGAGAGTATATATATAGTATAGGAAAGAATGGAAGTTTGGCTTCTATGTTGTTGAATAATCAAAACAACAGTGAAAGTAAAAGTAGTAGTTTCCAAATTATGGCTGACTTCTCTCAAAGATTGTCTTCTGATGAAGGTAGTTCTAAGATAAGGAATGTTGTTTTTGATATTTTGGGTTCATACCAAAGACAATATTCTGAGACATATAACAAAAATTTTAAAGAGGATTATTTTAGATATGGACATATAGGAATTTTCAACACAAGGAAAAGACCGACCTATTCTTTTACAAAGATGGATATTGATGGAGATGGAATTCTTGAATATGTTTACGAACAGAATGGTTGGTTAGATTACAGAGTTGATTTTGAACCTTCAAAAGATAATCCTGGTTTGGCAGCATATACAAGTCAGATATATAATGATACGGCTTTTGCTGCTTATCGTTCGTCTTTGATTAACTATGATAATATTAGAGCACTTTACGGTTTAGTAAATGGGGATACTCCAGGCGGTATTTATGGTATGTATAGTAATGTTGGGATACCTTCGACTTCTTATTCAAAAGGAGAAACTCAATCTATCTATGCTGCAGCGAAAATTACAGCAGACGTTGGTAAACATTCCATAGAATTAGGTTTTCAATATGACCAACAGATAGTTCGTTCGTATAGTTTAGCAGCAGGAGGCTTATGGACGCTGATGAAACAAGAGGCAAATCAACATATTTTGTATAGAGATTTGGATAACCCTCAATATGATTTTAGTGGTTTCTATCCTGTGGTTTCTTACGATAGACAATTTGATGCAGGGTCTCAAACATATTTTGATAAGAGATTTCGCGAAAAATATAATTTGTCAGGAACAGAATACATAGATATTGATAGTTATGATCCTTCAAAATTTTCAATAGATATGTTCTCTGCAGACGAATTATACAATGCAGGTAATGCGTACGTTTCTTTTTTGGGATATGATTATACAGGAAAAAAACTTACAGGCAAGACTTCTTTGCAGGATTACTTTATAGGTGAAAATGGTAAAAGAGAATTAGGGGCTTGGCAACCAATATATATGGCAGGTTATATTCAAGACCAATTCTATTTTAGAGACTTGATATTCAATATAGGAGTTCGTGTTGATAGATTTGACGGAAACCAAATGGGATTGAAAGATCCATACCTATTATATAGTGCTTATACAGTTGCGGATATGAAGGCAAATGGAAGAACCGATCTTCCAGCAGGTGTTCCTGATAATGCAGTTGTTTATGTTAATACTTTGAATAGCGATTTGAGTGAGAACTTTAGTGACGTTCAGATTATGGGATTCCGATCAGGTGAAGGTTCTGCATCTACATGGTATACTGCAAACGGAGAGGTCGTTTCCGACCCTCAAAAAGTTGCGGGAGCATCAGGACAGCCGTTGCCGTTTAGAAAAGGTAAACTACTCGACACAGGTCTGCCTGAAACGATTAGTACCGATGCATTCAAAGATTACGAGCCGCAAATAGTTGCAATGCCTCGTATTGCGTTCTCTTTCCCAGTTTCAGACCGTTCGGAATTCAAAGCGTCATACGATGTTATTGCAAGGCGTCCAGGTTCAGGTTCTTGGATGGCAAGTTATGCAAGTTATTTGTTTATGGAGAGAATGGATGGAGCTGCTTTAACAAATCCGAATTTGAAACCAGAGAAAATTACTAACTACGAGTTAGGGTTCCAACAAGTTTTATCTGAAAGTTCAGCTTTGACAATATCTGCTTACTACAAGCAGACAAGAGATTTGATTAATTTGGTTCAGTATACGGGTGCTGACCCGACAACGATGTACTATTCTTACGACAACCAAGATTTCCGTACTACAAAGGGTTTGACTATTGCATATGACCTTAGGCGTTTGAAGAATGTTAGAATCAATGCTAACTATACTTTGCAATATGCGGAAGGTACAACAGGCTTACCGACCTCTACGTTAGTTTCTTTGATTCGTGCAGGTTATCCTAATGTAAAGATGATGTTTCCTATAGGTGATGATAGACGTCATGCTTTCAAATTGAGTTTAGACTTCCGTTATGAAGGAGGCGACCGTTACAATGGACCTACTACAAAGAGGATAGTTACAGGTAAGGATGGAGAACCAAGAGTTCAAAATATTAAGTGGCTACAGAACTTCGGTGTAAATATTACTGGACTTGCACAGTCAGGTGCTCCTTATACTAAATACTTTAGTCAAACACAATCTACAATAGTTGGTAGTTATCGTGGAGCTCGTCTGCCTTGGATTTTCCGTTTGGATATGACAATAAATAAGGCGTTCTTGTTTAAAGTTGGTAAGCGTAATACTATGTTGGATGTATTTTGCTCTATATATAACCTTCTTGATGCTAAAAATATTACTGGAGTATTTGGAGTTACTGGAGATCCAGACGACAACGGATATTTGACAGATCCTGAAACACAGACGGTGATAAGAACACAGATTGATGAAAAGGCATATAGAAACTATTATTGGATGTATCTGGATAATGGTTCTTATAATTATTCATCACCAAGAAGAGTTGAAATAGGTGTTTCTTATCAATTCTAATTATTAGTAGTATAAATGTAGAAATATTTAAGAGTTATGAAGTATATAGTTAGTAAATTATTGTTATTAGTACTTTGTTTGTGCTTGATTAACGTTTCAGTTGATGCGTTGCCATACAAAGGTAAGGTAACCAAAAAGGCTGTAACCAAGGCGGACAACGGTCTTACTACATGTAGAAGGGCTCAAGGTTCTGCAGAATTAAGTTTGAATAATGTGCGTGCCCGTATTAATCAAGGTGGTAATATGTGGTACGACGGTTCCTCTGCCCATTATTATGTTCCTAAGGATGGAACAAGTACGGCAATGTTTTGTGCTGCACTATGGATTGGAGGTCAGGATGAAAATAAGCAGTTAAGAGTTGCTGCGTTGAAATTCGGTTCTTCTGGTGATGACTTTTGGCCAGGACCTTTGACTGCAGACGGAACAGCATCGGTAGATAAAGCGGTGTGTGATGAGTGGGATAAGATATATAGAATAACAAAGGCAGAAGTTCAGGCTTTTATAAGTTCCTTTGAATTGGATGTAGAAGGTAAGCCAATTCCTGGTACATACGACCCTGAAACTTTGACGGATGTTATTGCAAAGTGGCCTGGAAATGGTAATACTTCTTTGAAACAATCTAAATTTTTGGCCCCTTTCTATGACCAAAACAAAGATGGAAGATATGACTATAACGATGGTGACTATCCTTATTATGATTTTGAAGGAAAACTTTGTCCTGCAAAAATAAAAGCAGAATTACCTGCAGGTAGTAAATATACTCCGACACCAACAATGGAGTCCGATACTACAAATTCAAACTATGGAACCGGTCCTGGTATGAAACCTGTAACTGGAGGTTTGTTGGTAGACCAGGTGCTTAAAGGAGACGAAACTTTATGGTGGATTTTCAATGATAAAGGGGCTGCACATACGGAATCTGGGTCAGAGAATCCTATCGGTTTGGAAATTCGAGCTCAGGCGTTTGCCTTTACGATGAATAATGAGATCAATAACATGACTTTCTATTCATATGAGATTATAAACCGTTCAACTTTCGTTTTGACAAATACCTATTTCAGTCAGTGGGTTGATGCCGATTTGGGATACGCATTTGATGATTATGTTGGTTGCGATGTTGAAAGAGGATTAGGATACGCTTATAATGGACAAAAAACGGACGGACCTGGGCAGGGTGCTTATGCAGGTAATCCACCTGCGATAGGTATAGATTTCTTCCAAGGCCCTTATATGGACCCTGATGGCAAGGATAATCCAAAAGTTGATTTGGAAGCATTCATAGAAAATTATGGATCAAAAGAATTAGGTCAATATTGTGTTCAGGCAGGTTTGACTCTAGAAGATACTACTAATATTGTAACTATGAAGAATAGTGAGTCTTTGAAAATTATTTTGACGGACAATGCATACAAATATAAACGTGCATGGTATCCTAAATCAAAAGACTCTGTTGATGCTTGTGCTATCAATGGTGTTAATTTTGGAAACGGAATTGTTGATGACGAGCGTTTTGGGATGAGACGTTTTATCTATTATAATAATTCTTCTGCATCAAATGGAGAACCGGAAAAGGCATCTGACTATTATAATTATTTGCGTGGTATTTGGAAAGACAATACGCGTATGCAGTTTGGAGGAGATGGCTATAGTTCATCATCTAGTGGTTTTGAGCCAGGCATTTATTCAGATTTTATGTTCCCTGCTACTTCAGATATTTGGGGTTGGGGAGTAAGACAAACAGGTAGAGAAGAGGAATATGCAAGAAAGAATTGGTCTGAGATAACTGCAAGTAATTCTCCTGGAGATAGGCGTTTTATGCAATCTGCAGGACCTTTCACTTTACAACCTGGTGCAATCAATTATATTACGGTAGGTATTCCTTTTGCCCAAGCAGTAACGGGAGGTCCAGAAGCCTCGGTTGAATTGTTGCGCTTAGTTGACGATAAATGTCAATCACTTTTTGATAATTGTTTTAATGTTTTGGAAGGACCTGATGCTCCAGATGTTGTTGTTCAGGAGTTAGATAGAGAAATCATTCTTTATCTGACTAATGAAACTGGAAATAACGTAAACGAGTCCTTCAGAGCAATGGATGAATCAATTCCAAGAGATTGGACAGAAACAATTATTAGTGGAACAGATACAAATATAGTTACGCACGAGTATGATAGATACTATCGTTTTGAGGGCTATCAAATATTCCAACTAGCTGATGCAAGCGTATCTGTTGCAGATATATATGATAATAGCAAAGCACGTTTGGTTGCTCAGTGTGATATAGAAAATTATGATCCAGCACAAAATAATGCTGCTATTGCTGAATTGGTTAATGTTACTATAACAAACGGTAATCCATCTTCACAAATAATGGTTTCTGGTGAAAACTTAGGAGTTAAACATTCATTCAGAATTACTGAGGATAAGTTTGCGACAACTACTGATAAGCGAATAGTTAATAATAAAAAATATTATTATATCGCAATTGCGTATGCCTATAATTGTTACAAGCCATACAGTGTGGAAGATGCGACAAAACTTGATGGACAAAAGGAGCCTTATCTTGCATCAAGAAAAAAAGGAGATGGAAGTAGTATAGAGCCAGTTATGGCAATACCTCATAAGATTGAATCCGAACAAAATGGAACATTAGTACAGTCTTCTTATGGAGTTTCTCCTGAGTTGGTAAGAATAGAAGGCAATGGTAACGGGGGTATGATTTTGAATATCAAATCTGAATCTGTAAATGAACTATTTGAAAAGAATACAAACATAATAGAGAATCCTGTTTATGAGACAAATTATGGTCCTGTGAACATCCGTGTGGTTGATCCATTGAATGTTAAGGCTGGGGATTATTGTTTAAAACTAATTCCTAATCCTGCTTATCCTACCGTATTGGATAGTTGTGGTTGGGAGTTGACTTGCACAGATTCAACGAAGCCACTGTTCAAGGATGGTAATGATGATATTTATAAGGTAGAATCTGATCGACCAATAGGAGAAATTAACGAGCAAATAATATTTGGTTTGGGAATTTCAGTCTTTATCAATAATGGACAATCTCTTGCACATGAAATAGATTTGTCTGTGGCAACGTTGCCTAATGTAAATAACGCTGTAAATCCAGGAGCGTATCTGTACTCTTCTATAGAATATGCAGAAGCAGATAAGGCATGGTTGTATGGTTTTGCAGATAACGATGCTTCTTCGGAGACCAATTGGATTAGAAGTGGATCTTCTATTCCAGCAGGTACGGATGGTACAATTCTTACTGACCCTAATGCTGACTATTATTATGTTCCTTCTTTATCACAAAAAGCAGCTTTGGACCCTACAAGCCAATTTGAAAATGTTGTTTACGGTATTTGGGCTCCATATAAATTGACGTCTATTGCTACAGCACACCCTGCATATTCGAGGTCTTACATTATGAATGCAACGGATGTTCTTTCAAATAACTATATTGACCCAACAATGATGGCTTCGATAGTATATAATGATTTGAATAACTTGGCTTCAGTTGATATAGTATTTACTAATGATAAATCTAAATGGACAAGATGCCCTGTAATAGAGATGGGAACAGATACAACTATGACGGAGGGTGGTGCAAAGAAATTCATGTTAAGAAGGCACGCTTCTGTTGATAAGGATGGCAACCCTGATATGACTAACACGACAGGAATGGGTTGGTTTCCTGGTTATGCTGTTAACTTGGAAACTGGAGAAAGATTGAATATCATATTTGGAGAGAATTCTTCGTTGGGACAATTTAACGGAAGAGATATGATGTGGAATCCTTCTTATTACGGTTCAGGTTTAGGTTCTACTTATGGAGGAATGCATTATGTGTATATTTTAGGAACCTCAGAGTTTGGTATGCGTCAGAGGTTGAATACAAACGCTGTTATTCAGCCGCGTAGATATGATGAAGGCAAATGGGCTTACGATATTTTAGCTAAATTGTCTGCTTTGACAAGAGCGACGGGAAATGATGCTGTATTTGACGAGGTTGAATCTTTATTCGCTTCAGTTATGTGGGTTGGAATGCCTGCTCCTACGACGCAATTGTTTGCACAGGGAGTTGAAGAGGATATAGATAAAAAATCTCCGACCCTGATACCGACAGATGCAACAGTTAAGATTAGGGTAAAGCAACCTTACAAAATGTATTTGACGGGTAATACTTACGATGGTAGGGAACCTTCTGTTGTACAAAATGATAATTATCCGATGTATCGCTTTACTATAGATGATGAAATTGCTACTTTGAGAAATGTTACAAGTATTGCGGAGAGTGCGTTGGATAATATAATGGTTGTGCCAAACCCTTACTACGCATTTAATTTATATGAAAAAGATCAGATAGATAATGTTGTGAAGATTACGAATCTGCCTCCAGATTGCTACATAACTATTTATTCTGTAGATGGAACAGTTGTTCGTAAATTACGTGGTCCTTCTATCAATTTGGTTTCTGGCGGAGGAACGGCTTTGACAAGTGTGGATTGGGATTTGAAAAACGAACGCGGCTTGCAAATCTCAGGTGGAGTTTATCTAATACATGTTAAAGCTGATGGTATTGGTGAAAAGTTAGTAAAATGGTTTGGAGCATTGCGTCCTGTTGACCTAAATTCATTCCAATAGTAGATGACCAAACAAGTTCGGTTTTATAAACTTAAATAAAAAGAAGAGATATGAAAAGGATATATAAAATAATTAGTTTGGGAATGTTATTGACGTTGTTATCTACGAATATAACATTGATGGCTGGTAATGACGACAGAAGAGGTACAGCAGGGGCAGGAGAGTTGTTGATTAATCCTTGGGCAAGAAGTGCAGGTTGGGGAAGTGTCAATACAGCTAACGGTTCAGGCTTGGACGCTTTATTTACCAATGCTGCTGGTCTTGGACGTTCAATAGGTACGGAGTTTTATTTCAATTATTCGCATTATTTGAATAATTCGGATATAGGAATTATTGCGGTAGGATTAGCACAGAGTTTGGGGGATTATGGAGTTTTAG
Source organism: uncultured Bacteroidales bacterium (assembly GCA_900319595.1). Classification (GTDB taxonomy): domain Bacteria; phylum Bacteroidota; class Bacteroidia; order Bacteroidales; family P3; genus Scybalousia_A. The sequence goes on from ONOZ01000010.1 coordinate 17,594, forward strand.
GTTTGGCAGTTAATTCTATGAGTTTTGGTTCAATACAAAGAACAACAGTTAATGCACCAGACCCTACAGGAGGTACATTTAAACCTTCACTGATGAATATAGGAGTGTCTTTTGCAAAGGCTTTTTCGTCAAGTATTTATGCTGGCGTTACTTTGAAATTGATTAACGAGGGAATAGATAATGTTACTGCTACAGGAGTAGGTTTTGACGCGGGTATTCAATATGTAACAGGTGCGGATTACGAAATCAAATTTGGTATTGCAATGAAAAACTGGGGACCATCTATGAGTTTCTCGGGAGATGGTCTTGCCATAATGTCACAAGTACAAGATGCATCATATAGACAAACTCTTGAACAACGTTCATTATCTTGGGAATTGCCTTCCAGTTTAAACATAGGAGCGTCTTACGATTTCTTATTTGCAGAAAAAGAGCATAGATTTACAGTTGCGGGTAATTATGAGTCTATGGCTTTTGCTAAGGACTTATATACTCTGGGCATAGAGTATGGTTTTAAAAACATTTTTATGATTAGATGTGGTTACACGTATCAAGATGGTGTATTCAACGATATTTATGATGCAAGATCTGGTAATAGCGATAAGACCAACTTTACTCGTGGTTTTGCAGCAGGAGCTTCGGTTAATGCACCTATAATGAAAGCAAAAGGAGATAAGAGAAGCAAAGACCTTTCTATAGATTATGCTTATAGAACAACAGCTATTATGGGCGGTATTCATACTGTCGGTATTAGGTTGTCGTTATAAAAGAGTAATTAGAAATTAGAATAGGTAATTAGTCATAAAAAGATGAATAGAGGACTTTTATACGAGTCTTCTATTCGTTTGATTTACAAATAACAAAAATAGAAGATATGTCAGAAATTAAATATTATTCAGCTGAAGGATTAAAGAAGCTAAAAGACGAATTGCATTATTTGATTGCGGTTGAGCGTCCAGCAGTTTCGGCAGCCATAGCGGAAGCACGCGAAAAAGGAGATTTGAGTGAGAATGCAGAGTATGATGCAGCCAAAGAACAGCAGGCTCATTTGGAGGCAAAAATAGTACAAATGCAAGATATGGTAGCTAATGCTCGTTTATTGGACGAAAGTAAAATAGATACCTCAAAAGTACTGCTACTATCAAAAGTAGAATTTGAAAATATGGCAATGAAAAAGAAGATGACTTATGAAATTGTGCCAGAAAATGAGGCGGACTTAAAACAAGGTAAGATTTCAGTTACTTCTCCAATTGCAGCGGGATTATTGGGCAAACAGGTTGGAGATGTTACTGAAGTCAAAGTACCCGCAGGTACGATGAAATTAAAAATAACTAAAATATCACGTTAAAATTATGGCATCAATATTTTCAAAAATAATTGTGGGAGAAATTCCATCGTACAAAGTTGCGGAAAATGATAAATTCTATGCATTTCTGGACATATCTCCGTTGCAAAAAGGACATACATTAGTTGTTCCGAAAAAAGAAGAGGACTACATATTTGATATAGATGACGAAGATTTGAAAGAATATATCGTTTTTGCAAAAAGGATAGCAAATGCAATTAAAAGAGCCTATCCATGTGTCAAAGTAGGTATGGCTGTTATTGGTTTGGAAGTTCGTCATGCTCACATTCATTTAATTCCTATGCAAAAAGAAGGAGATTTGAATTTCGCCAACTCTAAAAAATCATTTACAGAAGATGAGTTTAAAGAAATTGCAGCAAATATTGCTAAGAATATATAAAGGAAATAATTATAAATGAATGATAATTAGGAAAGAATATGAGAAATTGTATTCTTTCCTAATGTTTATGTATTCTTTCAAAAACTTTTTTCGTAACTTTGCAAACTTATAGACAAAGATATTAAATATTTATGAATATGGTAGAGGTGAAAGATTTTGCGTTATTGTTTGATTTAGACGGAGTGATATTTGCTTCTGAAAATTATTATACAGATTTTTGGACAATGGAAGCGAAAAAATACCTTCCTAACGAACGAGGTTTTGCACAGGAAATCAAGGGACATGGTCTCAATGATATATTTGCTAAATATTTTTTTGATCAACCACAAATTCAGCAAGATATTATAAAGGATTTGAAACAAGTTGAAAGTAATATGAATTTTAATTATGTTGATGGTGTTGAGGATTTTTTGAACTTTATACAAAAAGAAAATTATACACGTTGCCTAGTAACATCATCTATGGACGAAAAAATGGAGAATGTATATAAAAAACGTCCGCAGATGCAAGAATTTTTCCCATTAGTTGTAACTGCAAATCAAATAAGACATTCAAAACCAGCACCAGATTGTTATTTGAGGGCTTCAGAGTTATGCAATGTTGCACCAAATAGATGTATAGTTTTTGAGGATTCATTAGCTGGTTTAGAATCTGCAAAGACGGCGGGTATGAAAATAGTAGCCTTATCAACAACATATTCTAAAGAAGAGTTACAAGATAAGGCTGATATGATTATTGCGGATTTCTCGAAGATAAATATTTCAGAAATTTTACGATTATTGGAATAAGAGTATAGCATTTTTGATTTTATAGGAATAATCTATAAATAAGAATTTTTGTGTTATTGAGAAAAATAGTATTTTTGCAAATTGAGAGTAAAAAATTTGTTTTAAAAAGATGAATAACAAAGATACAATAATTAATGATGTAACAAACGAACAATATAAGTATGGTTTTGTAACGGATATTGCAATAGAGAGTATTGGTAAAGGAATTAGTGAAGATATAGTAAGAAAGATATCCGCTTTGAAGCAAGAACCAGATTGGCTTTTAGAGTATCGTTTGAAAGCTTTCAGGTTTTGGCAAACTATGAAAATACCGACATGGGCACATTTAAAGATTCCTCAAATTGATTTTCAAGATATAATATATTACGCAGCACCTAAACAAAATAAAAAGAAGAGTTTGGATGAAATAGACCCCGAAATTTTGGAGACTTTCAATAAATTGGGTATTCCTTTGCACGAGCAAAAGATTCTTGCAGGGGTTGAAGATAATGATATTGCAAAAAAGACATCTATGAGTGGGATTGCCATTGATGCTGTTATGGATTCTGTTAGTGTAAAGACTACTTTTCAAGACACTTTGCAAAAATACGGTATCATATTCTGTTCTATGAGCGAGGCAATCAAAAATTATCCTGATTTGGTTAAGAAATATTTGGGTAGTGTGGTACCTTATACCGATAACTTCTTTGCTGCTTTGAATTGTGCGGTATTTTCTGACGGGAGTTTTTGTTATATACCAAAGGACGTGAAGTGTCCGATAGATCTTTCCACATACTTTCGTATCAATGCCAAAGGAACAGGACAGTTTGAGCGAACTCTGATTGTTGCAGACGAAGGTGCAGAAGTTTCTTACATGGAAGGTTGTACTGCTCCACAAAGGGACGAGAATCAATTGCACGCGGCTATCGTTGAAATAGTTGTTATGAAAGATGCTTATGTAAAATATTCCACAGTTCAGAATTGGTATCCTGGAGATAAGGACGGGAAAGGTGGTATATTCAATTTTGTGACAAAGCGTGGTATATGTAAGGGTAATAATGCTAAACTTTCATGGACTCAAGTTGAAACAGGGTCGGCTTTGACGTGGAAATATCCTTCTTGTGTGTTAGCAGGCGACAACAGTATTGGTGAATTCTATTCTGTTGCGGTAACTAACAATAAGCAGATGGCAGATACCGGCACAAAGATGATACATCTAGGTAAGAATACCAAAAGTACAATTATGAGTAAGGGAATTTCGGCAGGCAAGAGCGAAAATTCGTATCGTGGTTTGGTGAGAGTGGCTAAGAGTGCTGAGAACGCAAAGAATTTTTCACAGTGTGATTCTTTACTTTTGACAAGTCAGTGTGGTGCTCATACGTTTCCTTATATTAGTGTTGATAACTCTTCGGCGATTGTGGAACATGAGGCTACTACTTCTAAGATTTCAGAAGAGCAATTGTTGTACTGTCGTCAGAGGGGCATAAGTGAAGAAAGTGCGATTGGATTAATTGTCAATGGTTACGCTAAAGACGTATTGAATAGACTCCCGATGGAGTTTGCTGTGGAGGCACAAAAACTTCTTTCCATATCTTTGGAAAATGGTATTGGATAAGGATTTATTATTCTTCGTGATTAATTTATTAAAAAGCGATAAGAAAAAAATAATCAGACTGATTAGTAAAATTATGACAGATTAGTGTAAAAAATTACGAAAAAGAATAATAATGAAATGAATTTTTATTAAAATTCAAGGGATATAATTATAAATATAAATAAACATTTCTGTCTAAAAAACAGCGTTTTACGAAAAAAAAATAAAAAAAAAGTTAGAAATATTTGGTGGATATTATAAAAGGTTGTACTTTTGCATTCGCCTTTTGAGATAAAGATATTGTGTTGAGCAATGATTGTGGGGGAGTATTAAAGGACAAGAAAAGTTATTTGAAAGATTAAAATCATAAAGTGCCGATATAACTCAGTTGGTAGAGTAGCTGATTTGTAATCAGCCTGTCGGGGGTTCAAGTCCCTCTATCGGCTCTTGAGTTGGGGAAGTCGCATAGTGGCAATTGCAACAGACTGTAAATCTGTCCTCTTCGGAGTTCGGTGGTTCGAGTCCACCCTTCCCCACG
>ONOZ01000114.1 GCA_900319595.1 uncultured Bacteroidales bacterium
AAAACCATATACATAATAGAAAATATCTTCTTTGATAACGCGATTGCCGTATTGTTCTTTTGCTCTTTGAAGTATAAAATCGGTTATAGCATCACGCCTTATATAATCATCGTCTTGTTCTTCATCAAATATAGTTTTGGATTTTGTTTGCTGGTCATAATAGTAAAGCGGAAAACATTGGGAAGTTGCATTAAGATGTAAGTCAGGGATTAGATTCGTTATTATCACAGAAAACTCTTTTGTATCTCCGATACTCGGAATACATATTACAAGATTTTGTTGTTTAGGTGTAGGAAACATTTGTGGTATCTGATAAGTAGCATCAATAATTCCAGTATGATTATAAAGAAATTGCTTGCAATAAGGTCTATACGTGGATACTATAAGTTTATTTTCATTGAAATCATATTTAATATGTTTTTCTGCTTGATTTCTCAAATTTGCCGTCCATGATATTTTCGTTTCGTCAGTATTTAACTCACTTATTGTTTTACTGAATAAACTTTCTTGTTGCCTATTATAAAAGTCAATCATATTTCTGATATTATTTACAAGCCCTTGTTTAGAAAAATTATATACCCAAACATCTCTACTTGTTCCCAATCCTCTTGAATAAATAGGTTTAAAGAAAGTATTTTTATTATTCTCATTCTTCTTATCGCCGATTTCTGTCCAACTATCAAACAAATTATTTCTTTGATTTATCCAATCGCCATGTTCGTTAGGTGAAAGTATTTTAAAAGGAATCTTTCCAACACTGCCAAAATCGGATATAATTTTTAGTTTCTGTTCTCTACTTAGATAATCGCCTATATCGTGGTAATATATTGTGGCTTTATCCGTTTGATTAGGTTTTTTAATTAAAAATGTTATTGAAATAGGAGTACGAGAACCTAATCCAAAAATATTCCCCGCCTCCTTCTGACGCAACTCTCCAGAAGTACGACAATTCCCTCTTAAATTAAATACATAAATAGTAGAAAACTCTTTTTCTAATGATTTACGAAAACCATCACCTGCCGCACTATCAAGCCAAGAGCCATTACTAATAAATGCAATTATGCCCTCATTGTCTTTATTTAACCTATCAGTAGACCAACGAAACGCTTTAATATAAGAATCATACAATGCTCTTTTCGTATGTGCCGTACTCTGTTTTGCATACGTGTTCTCTATTTTCCCTTCTAGCAAAGGATAAGATTGATTTTGTGCATTATCGTTTGCAGACTTCTGACCAACGGAGTAAGGTGGGTTGCCGATAATAACGGTAATAGGTTTATTTAATTGTCGTTTGATTCTGTCAGTATTTTCAGGGAATGTATGCTCGTCAAGTTCCTTTATACTATCAACTTCTGCATACATCTGCTCGCCTAATTGGAATGTATCAGTCAGACATATACCCTCAAAATTTTTATACGACACTTCATCAGATTCTTTTGCGTGATTATTTATTTCTTTTGTGGAAATAATTTTTTCTTTCTCGTGATTATTTTGCAATATATCGTGATAAACATTTTCAATATTGATGCTTGCAATATAATAAGCCAAAAGCACTATCTCATTAGCAAAAATCTCACTTTGATACTTCCTTTCAATATCGTTGTCTTTGATAATACCACTTTGAAGTAAGCGTGTGATAAAAGTACCAGTACCAGTAAATGGGTCAATAATATTAACGTTTTTATCAGTTAAGGAACGCGAAAATTCTTTATTTAATATATATTCCACACTTCTTATAATAAAATCTACAACTTCCACAGGAGTATAGACAATACCCAATTGCTCGGTAACTTTTTTGAAAGCCGTGCGGAAGAATTTGTCATAAAGTTCTACAACAATCTTTTGCTTCGCTTCAGAATTGTCAATACCTTTACATCTTTCCTTTACACTTTGATAGAATCGTTCCAAATTCTCGTTATCTTTCTCGTCAATCCTCTCATTCAACAAACCAATAATACGATTCATTGCCTTACTAATCGGATTATTAGCAGCAAAAGAATAGTTTTCAAATAAGGCTTCAAAAACAGGTTTGGTAATGATATGTTGTGCTAACATCTCAATGGCAGTCTGCTCTTTAACAGAAGGATTTATGTTTTTGTGCAGTCCTTTCAAAAACTTGTCAAACTCTTTTCTAGCTTTGTCGTCTGTATTGACCAAAAAAGTAATCTGTTCAATATGTCTTTCGGCTATTTTTGCCACATCCTCTGCCCATTGTTCCCAATAACGTTTGTTACCTACCTTTTCCACCATACGAGCATAGATAACATTTTGCAGATTCTCAAAACGCAGTTGTAGTTGTCGATTAATTTCTTGTTTTATATGCTCTCTATCATCATTATCTGTGTTATCAAAAGCATTTTCTGAGGTCTGGTTATCATCATTATTTGAAGAAGAAGTAGAGAATATACTACCTACCAAACTAATATTTGATGGCTTTTTCTTGTTCAGTTCTATCTTATTAACCGTTGCATTAAAGCGGTCATCGTGAGCTCTCAATGCGTTCAGAATATCCCATACTGTTTTCCATTGGTCAGAATTATCCAACACATTTTCAGGACTTACGTTCTCGGGTACTACTATCGGAATAATAATATAACCATATTTTTTACCCTCTGCCCTACGCATAACTCTACCAACTGACTGGACAACATCAACTTGCGAACTTCGGGAAGAGAAGAATAGAATAGCGTCTAACGATGGCACATCTACTCCCTCTGACAAGCAACGTACATTGGTTAATATACGACATTCCATGCTATTTTGTGGAGTTTGTTTTAACCATTGGAGTTTATCGTCCCTTGTTGTCGCACCCATAGAACCGTCTATGTGAGAAGATTTGACTATTACGGTATTTTCTCTTTCCTTGTGGCCTAATTCTTCCAAATAAGTTTCACCACAAGCATTTAATGCCGCTGTTGTTAGCTTAGATATCTTAATATTTTGACAAAAAGCCACTGCTCGTCTCATTGGTTCGGGGTCAGACTGTTTCAAATCTCCTTTTAACATTAGGGATTTCTTACTTAACGCATTTATACAACCTATCAATTTGGCGATTGCATCGGTTTCTAACGGCTTATTGTCATCTAATTCCAAATTTTGCAGACTTTGACGCATCTTTTCGCTGACGTCATTTTGTGAAACTGTCAAAACAAGCACTTTATAATCGGAAAGAAGATTTTTATCTACCGCCTCACCAAAACCAATCCTATATATTTCATCGCCATACATGGCTTTATCGTCCATACTACACAAATAAGCCTCTTTTTCTCTTGCTTTCTTTTGGTCTTCTGTCTTATAAAGTCGCGGAGTTGCAGTCATATACAGACGTTTCTTTGCTTTGATAAAATCATTGTCATGCACACGAACAAAATTACTCTCCTCTTCGCCTTTAAGTGTTACTCCTGTAGTACGATGTGCCTCATCGCAAACAACCAAATCAAACAACAAGTCATCTTTTAGGCGTTGCTGAACATCAGATACTACATTTATGGATTGATATGTAGAAAAGACAACAAGCATTTCATCATTGCGTTTTCTGTTTATAGTATTTATTTGATGCATTATACTTTTGATGTCTGTAGATGCAGGCATTGCCAATTCCTCTATTGAATAGGTATTCTCATCTTCATTGTTTTTTGTTTTCTTTTTAGATACCTGCGAATCAGAACAAATACATACGGAATGGATTTTGCGTCTTGAGTCATAATTCCATTCTCTTAACGTCTGCGATAGTAATGCTATACTTGGTACAAGGAAAAGGATTGTTCCCTTTTGACAAGTTATCTCTTCTGCTATTCTTAAAGAAGTAAAGGTTTTGCCTGTTCCACATGCCATTATTAGTTTTCCTCTGTCCGAAGTCTTATAATAGTCTAACGCTTGGTCTAATGCTGTCTTTTGATGCTCCATTAGTTCCTTTTTCTTTCGCAAAGCAGAAGATGAATTGATGTTTTCGTCCAATACTTTCCAATCAATATCCATTTCTTGTAACTTTCCGTAGCCCAAACGTGAAGCAGGAATCACTTGGTTTTGGAAATTAGCCCATGCATTAGAGGTCATACCTTGCTGATTTGTATCAATCCATAGGCGAAACGCAAAGTTTCGAGTTTGACCATTATCATCAACAAAACTTCGAGCAGACGTAGAAAGAAAACTATCCACATCGCTTTTGTCAATATAAGTATCCTTTTCAAAACATTTGCACTGTATTGCCCAAAAATCGCCCTCCACAGTTTTCGCCACCAAATCAATTCCCGTATCTTGTCCCCCAATGCTCTTTTTATAAGGAAACTCTCCCCATAACCATACATTAGACAATCGGTTTTTATACATCGGATAAGTTAATAGGAAATTTCTCATCAGGCGTTCAAACTTGTCGCCCTTATCTCTTTTAGAAAAAGCCTCTTTTCTGTACTTTGATAATACGTATTCTAAATTTGCCATCGTAATTGATAGTTTTATTTAACCATCATCAACTATCAATCACTTAAGAAATAATATAAAACAGAAAAGTGTAAACCTATCTATCACGTCAGGGTAAAGATTCGGAAGACAACCCAAGATTTTCAGAAAAGGTTACACCACAAACGGTGCAAACATCAGTATTCTATTAAAATCTCTAACTTCCTTAGTCTTTTGTGCTGACCTATTATTTCCTTTGCAAAAATGAGGTTCCGAATCTTACTTTTGACGTGAAATAATAGTTAATGCATTGCAGCACTATTGCTCTTTGCAAAAGTACAACATTATTTTAAAATACCATTTCCAAAAAGTAAAAAAAATAAAGTTTCGATTAGTTAAAGTGCTTATAATTTTAGTCTTACAAACACAGGCCAATGGTCAGATGGACATCTTTGTTGGCAATTATTTAGGGATATTTCTGTAGGTGCATCATTTCCTTGTTTATCCATAGCAGTATTGGTACAAGTCCAGTATGTATTTGTCATTATAGCATAGTTAAGAATCTCAATTGTCGGCGAAACAAATATATGGTCAATACGTGAAAGTGTTTTTAACGATGGGTCAAAGGAATTAAATGTACCATTGGGAGCAAATTTTTGTCGTGCCACGTCGTAAGAATCATTTAATATGCCAGAATTTGTAAAAATAGAATAAATTTCATTATTTTGATCTACATTAAAATCGCCCGTAACTATGGCAGGATCGTTTTTTGCAATCTCTTTAACCTTTTCTACTATAAGCAAAGCACTTTCTCGTCTTGCAATTACGCCAACATGGTCCATATGAAGTGTAAAAAAGCAAAATATACGTCCTGTTAGTTTATCTTTAAAGCGTCCCCATGTACAAATACGTATGCAGGCAGCGTCCCAACCTTTAATTGGTTTATCTGGTGTTGTATTCAACCAAAACCAACCACCATCTAATTTTTCAACTTTGTTTGTATTGTAAAGTATAGGAGAATATTCTCCGCCTTGTACTCCATCGTCTCTGCCCACTCCTATATAGTCATAATCTTTCAATAATTTCAACATATCCATAAGTTGTCCGTGCAGAACCTCTTGCGAACCAAATACGGCAGGTTGCTCAAAATTTATCTGTTCACATATATATGGGCATCTTTGCGACCAAGCATTGCCATTGATTGAATCCCAACTATTTTGATTCCTTACATTGTACGTAGCAACACAAAATTCTTGTGAATAGAGCGAACAAGTAATCAATACAAATAAAATAAACATCAAGTTTTTCATAATATCTTTAATTTTTATTGTTTAAACTAAATCTGAACGAGAAGCATCTTGTCTAATGAAAATAAATAGCATTAGGGTAAATGCCCAAAGTGATGAACCGCCGTAAGATAAAAATGGTAGAGGAATGCCTATTACGGGCAGAAGTCCTATTGTCATACCAATATTTACCATAACGTGAAAAAATATAACACTCGCTATACCATACCCATATATTCTTGCAAAATTACTTCGTTGTCTTTCTGCCATTTTTATTATTTTTACGCACAGCCAAATAAATACAAACATAATTAAAGTACTACCTATAAATCCCCATTCTTCTCCTATAGTACAGAAAATGAAATCTGTATCCTGTTCTGGCACAAAATTAAATTTTGTTTGTGTGCCTTGTAAAAAACCTTTACCAATAAATCCACCTGAACCTATTGCAATTTTGCTTTGATCTACATTATAGCCGACACCCTTTGGATCTTCAATCTGTCCCAATAAAACTCCAATTCTGACCTTTTGATGTTCTTCCAAAATTTCATTATAGCCAAATTGTACCCCTGCAACAACAATGCTACAAAAAGCAAAGATACCTAAAAAATATATAAACTTGACTTTTCTATTATGTGAATGAACTATGAAATATGAAAAAAGTGTTAGAACAAGTAGTATTCCAATTAAAATATATGGATTGACGACTAATGCAAGTATAAATAACACTATGGCAGTAGCACCGAAAATTAAGACTATTGACGACAGACCTTCCCTAAACAAAACGAAAATAAAAGACAAAAACACTAAGGCTGAGCCAGTATCATTTTGTAGTAAAACTAAGAGCATAGGCAAAGTAATTATTCCAATGGCAGTAAGTTTAGTTCCCCATTCTTTCATATCTATGTTGATTGCTGAGAGAAATTTTGCCAACGCTAATGCAGTAGCAAGTTTTGCAAATTCAGAAGGTTGTATTCCAAATTCTCCGATACCTAACCAACTTTTCGCACCTTTGGTTGCTGTTGCAACTCCGAGTACCAAAACAAGCATGCCTATACATATTACATATGTCAGGTATGAAGTTTGTGAAAAGAATTTCGGATCTATTATCATTACAAACAATGCTATAACTAACGAAGTAGCAATCCATATCATTTGTTTGCCATATCTGCAAGAGAAATCAAAGATATTAGAATGTTCTGAGTCATATACGGCTGCATAAATACTAATCCAACCGACTAAAACTAAAAATAGCCAAGCGATAATCAGTTTCCATTCTACATTTTTCAATATCCCTTTACTTCTTCTATCCATAAATCATATTTTTGTAGCCGTTGAGTCTTTTCTAACATCACTTTCTTTTTTTGTTGTAACCCTTCCGATAGGTAAGGGCTGACAAGGAGCAACTTCCATGTATTGTTTTTCAATCTCTTTGCGTTCTACTTCTCCTTTTATGTATTTCTCTATTATCAATCCCGCAATAGGAGCCGCCCAAGTACCACCACCCCCTTTTGCATTCTCAACATATACGGATACTGCTATCTTTGGATTATCTCGTGGAGCAAAAGAAATGAATACCGAATGATCTGCTCCTGAGTTTTGTGCAGTACCGGTCTTTCCGCACACATCTAAGCCTGGTACATTTGCTCTTCTGCCTGTTCCCCCGCCTTCATGTACTACTCCATACATGCCTGCAACCGCCACATCCCACCACGATGCATCTACAGATGAGTAATGTTTTTCTGAATACTTTTTTAGTTTAAATCTATTGCTTTCATCTCCAATAGATTTCACTATATGAGGTGAGATATACCAACCTCTATTGGCCACTAATGCTGCAAAGTTTGCCATTTGTATAGGAACAACAGTTACTTCTCCCTGACCAATAGAATTAGAATATATGGTATAAAAATTCCAACCAGCAGGATACCAACGATTATAGAAAGTGGTATCAGGAATATATCCTTTACGAACGTTAGGCAGGTCTATATCTAATTTGACACCAAATCCCATTTTGTGCATTGCCAAAGTCCATTCACTAAGACCATATTTACTATCAACTTTGTCGGTTAGAGGGTTCAAACGCTGTACTTCACGTTGAAAAACTCTATAAAAATAAGGGTTACAGCTCATTTTAATGGCATCTCTTACCGTCCCAGCCGCAGGATGTCCATGGCAACCCACTAAGCCTTTATCACAAGGAAAACCAGTTGAAGGAGTAATCACACCCATATCCAAAGCAATCAATGCTTGTGCTACTTTAAAGATACTACCAGGAGGATACTCTGCCATTAATGCTCTATTGAATAGTGGTTTTGAAATGTCATTTGCTAGCTTCTTGTAATTTTCGCCACGAACACGTCCAACAAGTAAATTAGGGTCGTATGTAGGAGCCGAAACAAAACAAAGAATTTCTCCAGTTGATGGTTCAATAGCAACAATACTACCTCGTTTATTTTTCATCAACTGCTCAGCGTATTTTTGTAACTCCAAGTCTATAGAAGAATACAAATTATGTCCAGCAGTTGCAGGTTCATCGAATTTCCCATTTTGAAAAGAGCCTTTTTCTCTATTATGGACATCTACAAGAGTAACTTTACTACCTTTAATACCTCTTAAGTATTTTTCATAACTCTTTTCTAACCCACTCATTCCTATATAATCGCCTCTTTTATAGTATGAATCCTCTTCTATTGTCTTTTCATTTACTTCACCAATATAACCTAAGACTGCAGCAGCCACGCTATCAGGGTATTT
>ONOZ01000170.1 GCA_900319595.1 uncultured Bacteroidales bacterium
GAAAACGGACAGGACGATAATTATACTCAAAAACTTGCATACATCAATAATGCTATAAGTTATAAGTTTGAAGAAAATTTATTTGCAACAGTAACAAACGATTTGTCTTATAACTCATTAGATTATACGATATTAGAAACTACTCCGAAAAGATTTTCTTCGCTTAGTGCGGTAATTTTGAATTATAAGTATAAAAAAGTTATCATAACCGCAAATGTAATTCATAGTTTTTATAATGATTGGTTCAATTCGTTTAAGAAATCTGTAAATCATCTATCTCCATTTATTAGTATTAGGTATGAGAAGAAAATTTGGACGACTACATTATTTTATAAGAATATTTTTCGCATGCCAACGTTTAACGAGTTGTATTATAGACGATTAGGTAATACAGACCTAAAACCAGAGAAAACTAACCAAATATCTTGGGCCAATGTATGGGCATTTAAGTTTGATAACTTCATTTTTGAGCCAGAAATTGATCTGTATTACAACAATGTAAGGGATAAAATTGTTGCTATTCCACAAAATCAATTCCTTTGGTCTATGCTTAATTATGGTAAGGTGAATATTTATGGTGCAGATTTCAAAATAAACTTAAATTATATTGTAAATCAATGTCTTAAAGCAGATATAAAGTTAAATTATTCGTATCAAAAAGCCATTGATATTGACAAATTGTCATATACTTATAAACAAAATCTTCCTTATATGCCCGAAAATATTTTAAGTTTGATATTTGGAGTGGATTATAAGACGTGGCATTTTGGTTATACATGTTTAGCGGTTGATAAGAGATGGAGTTTACAGGAAAATGCTTCGGAAAACATACTTAAAGCATATACAGACCACACTATGATTTTATCATATACCCATGGCATCAAAAGTTGCGGAATCGAAAAGTTGATATTCACTGCATCAATAAACAATATATTTAATCATCAATACGAAGTAATTCGTTCTTATCCTATGATGGGAAGAAATTTCAATTTCAAAATTCAATTAGACCTCTAAAAAGATAGATAATAGGATTACTAAATTTCGCACTAGATTATTTATAGAAAATAATTACAAAGAAAGCATAATACATATTATGTAAACTAAAATTAAAAATAATCCTCCATAAATATATAGTTAAGGCATCCGGTTCAAAAACGAGGACAAAAAATATACTGCTTTCAATATTAAGATTAAATCCTAAATAATCAAAAGCAGTATTATATAAACACTTATAAATATCTGAAATGAGATATTTACGTGGTCAAATTTATTTTGCTAATTTCTTAACCTCTGTGTCATAGATTTGGAATTTTTCTTTATACCCTTGCTTAATGGATTGATCAACATCCGTCCTTGCATTGAAAATAGAATATACTAATCTCAACTTATTCAAAGCTTCAAAATCATTATTTTTAATCTTTATTGCATTCTCAAAATATGGAATAGATTTTTCGTAGATACCATACACTTCCTTTATTTTCTTATCGTATGCTTCAATTTCCTCTAAAGGAATCGCATCGGCCACTTTATGTTCTTTAACCGCTTTATTAAAGTAAGCATTTCCCATACCTTTCAATGCATCAAGTTGATTTGCGTCAATAGTTAAAGATTTATTATAAAACTCTTCTGCCTTTGCTAAATCGCCTTGTTCGCCATATATACGTGCAATACCATTTAAAGCAGTAACATCATTTTCAGATTTTGACAACATTTCATTCAATAGCTTATCGGCTTCTGCATTCTTTCCTGCCCAAAGATATGCACTTGCAAGTTCGGTTTTCATAATACTATTTACATTACCACTCTCCCCTGCTGTCATTTTTACACCTTTTCTCAAAGCATTTATGGCCTTAGTTGTATCACCTTTCTCTTTATTATCTGCATATATCTTAATATATACATCAGGTCGTTTCGTATCGTTTTTAGCCAACTCTCTATACAACTCAAGTTCCTTATCCTTTTGGTTTAGCATACGATAACAATCTGCTTGATAATAAAGAGCATCATCAACCAACTTACCGTATTTTGCAAACTTGGCATCATCAACCACCTTTGCCCACATTTCTGCTGCTTTTGCATAATCGGTACCTTTATTATAAAATTCTCCTGTATAATAAGCCTCTGCACCACAAAGCACTTTCAAAGCCTCCATAGAAGTTGCAGAAAATTCGTGCGTTCCTGCCTTTTCTTCCAATTCTATTGCCTTTTTCAAATGAGATATTCCTTGTTGGCAAATCTCTTCCATCGGCTCTTTTATTTCTTTCAACTGTTTTTTTACTGCCTTGGAAGCCTCGCTATTATTTGATTCTTGAACGATCTGAGCGTATATCAAACCTGCGTAAGCCCATGTCTTAGGTTCATTTTTTGTTTTCTCGTGGGCCATTGCTTCGTCAATATTCTTTTTCGCATATGCTAAACGCTCGTTTTTCATATCGGAATAAGCACTTTGTACTTTCATTTCCTGAGCAAAGGCTCCCATCGTAACCGCACACAGTGCAACAAATACAATGCTCTTTTTCATAATGTTATAGTGTTATTTGTGATTAATTAATTTTCTTCGTTATTTAAATTATTATTCTCTGAAATCCTTTCAGCAACTTCTATGCCATTTTCAATTACCTCTTCATTTACGACAATCATTTCGCTATCTTCCTCTATTTCTTCGTGTTGCACCTTAGTAACAGCAGCAATAACGTCTTTCTTTTTCAAATTGATAAGTCTAACGCCTTGTGTTGCTCTACCCATCACTCTTAATGTATTGATAGCCAAACGAATAGTTATTCCTGAACGATTCATTATCATCAAATCATCATCATCGGTTACATCTTTTATTGCAATCAAAGCTCCCGTTTTCTCAGTTATATTAATAGTTTTAACTCCTTTTGTGCCACGATTAGTTTTGCGATATTCTTCACTATCACTGCGTTTGCCATAACCATTTTCTGATACAACCATTATATTTTTTGTCATATCGTCAAGAGTTATCATACCAATGACTTCGTCTTTTTCGTCTGCCAAAGTAACCCCCTTAACTCCAGATGCACCTCTACCCATAGGACGAATTAGTTCTTCGTTGAAACGTACGCATCTTCCAGCCTTAGTACCTATATATATTTCGCTCTTACCATTGGTCAGTTTAGCTTCAAGTAATTCGTCTCCCTCTCTAATAGTCAATGCAATAATACCTTTGGTTCTTGGACGAGAATATGCCTCTAATGATGTTTTCTTTATGATGCCGTTTTTGGTGCAAAGAATAATCATATTATTTTGTACATATTCTTCGTTTTTCAAATCTCGGGTATTGACAAAGGCTTTTATTTGTTCCCCATCTTCTATTTGTAACATATTCTGGATAGCACGTCCCTTCGAAGTCTTATTACCCTCTGGTATTTCATAGACACGCATCCAATGAACTTTACCCATATTGGTAAACATCAAAAGATAATCGTGCGTAGAGGCAATATATATATGTTCAATAAAATCTCCGTCCCTTGTAGTAGAACCCTTACTACCCATTCCACCACGATTTTGTGCCTTATATTCACTTAATAGAGTACGCTTAATATAACCTAAATGAGAAACAGATATTACTACATCTTGATTAGGTATCATATCCTCTATTACAAAATCTTTTGACGAATACTCTATTTCACTTCTGCGTTCATCTCCGTATTTCTCTTTTATTACAAGTAATTCATCTTTGATAACTTGCATCAAAACATTTATATCTCCAAGGATTTCCTTGCAACGTTGAATAAATTCCGTTAGTTTATTGTGTTCTTCCTCTAATTTGTTTCTTTCCAAACCCGTTAATTGTCTTAAACGCATTTCAACAATTGCAGATGCTTGAATATCTGTAAAGCTCCAACGCTCAATCATTGTATCTTTGGCTGACTGAACAGTTTGTGAGGAACGAATAACACTAATAATCTCGTCAATAATATCTAAAGCCTTCAATAAACCTTCAACAATATGCTGACGTTCTTCCGCTTTTTTCAATTCATAACGAGTCCTACGTTCAACAACTTCTTTTCTATGTTCAACAAAATAAAAAATTAAATCTTTTAAATTAAGTAATTTTGGTTTTCCATTGACTAACGCAATATTATTTATTGAAAAAGAAGATTGCAACTCACTATATTGGTAAAGTTTATTAAGCACTACTCTACTGATTGCATCTTTTTTCAATTTATATACTATACGTATGCCGTCCTTGTTACTTTCGTCCTTTATATCGGATATACCTTCTATTTTCTTATCATTTACCAATTCTGCTTGATGCTTAATCATATCGCTCTTGCAAACTTCGTAGGGAATAGAAGATACTATTATTTGTTCTCTATCGCTTTTATCATTATGTTCTATTGTTGCGTGAGCACGAATCACAACTCTCCCTCTACCTGTCCGATAAGCATCTCTCACGCCATCATATCCATAAATAACACCTCCTGTTGGAAAGTCTGGTGCCTTGACATATTGCATCAATTCATCAATACTTATTTCATTATTGTCAATATATGCAATAATACCATCAATAACTTCCGACAAATTATGAGGAGCCATATTGGTAGCCATACCAACCGCAATACCGCTTGTTCCATTTACCAACAAATTAGGCATTCTTGTTGGTAAAACTATTGGTTCCTTCAAAGAATCATCAAAATTATTGACAAAATCCACTGTATCTTTATCAATATCTTGCAATAATTCGGAAGCGATTTTACTCATTCTTGCTTCAGTATAACGCATTGCTGCTGGAGGGTCATTATCTACGGAACCAAAGTTACCTTGTCCATCAACCAAAGGATATCTTAAAGCCCATTTTTGAGCCAAACGTACCATAGCACCATAAACGGAAGAGTCGCCATGTGGATGGTATTTACCTAATACCTCTCCTACTATTCTGGCAGACTTCTTGTGCTTAGTATTGTAAGTCATTCCCATATCGTCCATAGCAAACATGATTCTACGTTGCACAGGCTTCATGCCATCTTTTACGTCCGGCAAAGCACGTGCAACAATTACACTCATTGCATAGTCAATATAGGCTTGTTTCATTTGAGTTTCAATATCAACTCGCTGTATTCTTTCGTTTTCTTCCATAGTATTAAAAAATCAACGTGCAAAGATACTAATTTTTTAGTTATAGTCCAAATTAGTATTGAAAAATATTTTATTTTATAAATTTATAGGAATAAGATTTGTTATTTTGAATTAAAGTAAGTATGTATTCACCGCGTTCAATATTATGAATATCAATTGTATGATTCACAGTTTTATCATATTGTATAGTTTGACCTAATAGATTCGTAATTTTGTAATTCAAATCCTTATCGTTGTTCGCCTCAAGGATTATAACATCATCCTTGATTCTAATATTAATGGTATTATCGTTTATTTTTATATCATTTATAGCACTGCTATATTGTATTGTAAATGTTTTAGTCAATTCATATCTACAACCATGATTTTCAATAGTCATTGTAGCAAACTTTTCTCCTACGCCATTAAACTTATATTCAAATTCATCGTCATAAGATACAAATTCATCATTTATATTCCACTTTACATCATCATAGTTCATTGAAAGGTTTTGAAATTTTACAATATTACTATCAATAACATATGAGAAATCTATATTGGTTTTGAAGTCATCTAATAACCATAACGACTTATTGCTCAAAACAATACTATCGCTTATATGTTGTAAAAGTTTAGCCAATTCTTCTTCTGTATTACCATAATATGAACAGTTGCTACTTTCTTCAAACAGAGCATTATACATAGCAAGTGCTGTTAAATATGAACCATTTGCATTAGGATGCACATCATTAAAGGAAATATGTAATTTTAAATCATTTCTATTTTTATAATACGCGACAAAACACTCTCCAACGGGCACATAGGGAAGCTTTGTATTTTGTGCAACCCTATGAATTGTATTATTTATTATTGGTTGAGTTGAAAAATAATAATCCCACCACTCTACACCGTTTTGAAGATAGATTCCGTTAGAAATTTCATATAAAAATATTTTAGCACAAGGACTTGTTGTCCATATTTTTCTACACATTTGCTTAATAATAGAGGTCAAAGAATCTACTCCTACACCTTGCCCTGCAGATTCACTTGTTCCTGGCTGCAAAATAACATAATCCCAAGATTGATTGAATAGGTTAAGCAATTCTTCTTCATCCTTTAAATTGTTTAAACCCGCTCCGCCAATAGTAAATTGCGTAACTTTGAGGTTTTGTTCTTTTGTATTAGCAAGTTTCTCAAACATCTTTGGCATATCATTATAAAAAGTCATACTATTGCCTACAAACAAAACATTTCTTTGACTAATAGCTATCAGACAAACAATCATCATTACACATAAAACAAGTAATTTCTTCATAATAGCACGTATTTTAGAATAAACATATGCAAAGGTAGTATAAAAAATTGATTGGGTGCTATTTTTCTATGAAAATATTTTACATGGTCGTATTATTATCATTATAACAACACTTTTTGACAAACCTTTATATGATTTACTTGCCAGATTTCTCTCTATTACAATCGCTGCATAACATTCTACAATTTTTAATTTCGGTTTTACCTCCCTTATGCCAAGGTTTCCAATGGTCAGCCTCCATTTCTTCTATTTTACATTCCTTTTGACAAATATGACACTTCCCTTGCTGTTTTTCATAGACGGTTCGCCTAATAGAATCTGGAAATTGACGCAAATTTAAATGTCGCTCCTTGCCATCAAGTACATAAAGGTAAATACCCTTCTTATTTTCAATCTCTTCGTCTTGCATCAACTCATCTACTTTTTGCTGAATAACCTCTATATCAAGATTTTTGTCTTTATAATCATTATAATATTCTCCCCACGCTAAGCCTTTCATTTCTTTTCTTGGCTCTCCAAATATATTTTGCACCCATTCTATCACGTTTTTATAATATTCCCAAAGTTCTGA
Source organism: uncultured Bacteroidales bacterium (assembly GCA_900319595.1). Classification (GTDB taxonomy): domain Bacteria; phylum Bacteroidota; class Bacteroidia; order Bacteroidales; family P3; genus Scybalousia_A. Next base: position 6,969 of record ONOZ01000170.1, read on the forward strand.
TGCATCTTTGTAGTTTTGATGCGTTCTCATATATTCATTTATATTACCTTTGCTTATCCATTTTATTGCAAGTTCCAATAAATCTTGTCTATTTATTTTGACAGAAGAACCAATATATTTGTTGCCTATTTGATACGCAGGACATCCAGCAAATTTTTTAGAAAACCATCTCTTTGCGTCATTAACCCAAGTGCCATTATACACAGCATTTCTCATTTCCTGGTCTGACAAATCCTCTCCTGCTATATTTATCGTACGAAACCATTCTAATTTTTCGTAATCATTACCCTCGCAAAAATAGACCATAAGTTTATAATCAAGAAACTTCTTTTGTTCCTTGTCTGTTAAATTATCATATCCCTTGGTAAATCCATCCTTTTCGATGGAAAAGTTGCAAGAATAGTATTCGCAAATACTCAATGTTCTTTGCTGCCCGTCCATAACTTCAAAGGTGCCGTCATCTCTTTTGACCCAATACAGTATATTCAATGGAAAATTTTTGAATATCGTATCAATAACTGCTCGTTGTTTCTCAGTGGAATAGATAAACTCTCTTTGATACGGCGGGCGTATATCCAAAATTCCGCCATATCCAACAACACCTTCATCTTCTCTATTTTCATAACCATTAACTAATTCTCTAATGGTTATATGATGTAATTTCACTTTCATATTATTTTTTTCTTTTTATAATTATTCTTCTGTAAATAGTTTTGCCTTTTATTTTGTTGGCTCCTGCTCCTAAACCATCGTTTATTGTATGATTATCTAAACCCAAAATTTCAAACTGTTCAGGCTTGTATTTATCCATAAATGTGATAGGCACACCCATATAACCATAATAATCGCAAGGAATTTCAGATGTTCTATCCACATTTATAGCATCATAATTATCGTATTTTGGATATTCGTCTTTATTATAATTTTTGTATAACGGCAAATCTTCGTGTCGCTCCTTATAGTCCAAATTAGTAAACCAACGAACACCTTTTACTCGTATAAATCTTTGCCCTTTATCATCTATTCCACAGGTTGCTGCATTCAACGGATAATCATCAGGTACGCCAAATTTTCTGTCTCCGCTATGAATACTTGCACCTAACCACATCTTATTTTCTTTTATCAATTTAAAACATTCTTTATAAGATATGGCATTGACATTTCCTATTATCAAAAATTTTTTATTAAAGTCTATAAGTTGTTGCAAATATTCTCTAAACAAACTAAATGGCGGATTGGTAACTACTATGTCCGCTTGTTTCAAAAGTTCTTTGCATTCATCGGAGCGAAAATCTCCATCACCTTTTAATTCTTTTACTTCTATTTCTTCCGTGTCTGGTATCCTATTACCGTTTTTGTCGCCCGTATATTCTAAATATGCTCCTGTTTTGGACGAGTTTTTCGAAAATGACTCAATATTTTGATTCTTATAACAGGAGGTTATTAATTTTTTAAGTCCCAAAGATTCAAAATGATGTGAAAAGTAAGTAAAGAAACTGCTTACTCTCGGGTCATCACAATTGCATAAAACTGTCTTTCCTTTAAAATGTTCTTTATAATGTTTTAATTCTTTTTCAATATCCTCTAATTGAGTATAAAACTCATCTTTCTTTGCCTTCCTTGCATTGCTTAAACGATTGCTACCTGCCATTGATTGATAATTTTTGCAAAAACTACCAATCACTTTATAAAATACAGAAACAAAATAGGTGTAAATTTATCTATTCACATTCAGGTAAAGTCCAGCATTGAATACCCTATCTAACATAGAAAAACCACACCGTAAGGTGTAAAAATTTTTCATTAGATATTTCAATAAAACAAGACTTTCGCCTGAACTATTTATTTCGTTTTTACAAAAGAAGTTTGCTGGACTTATTTTGAATGTGAAATAATAGTTATTGCTTGTTTTGTTGCACTATTGCAAATGCAAAGATACAAATATTTTATGAAAAATGGCAAAGAAAACAAAAATTTTTCATAACTTTGCAGTAGATTTTTGGCAATAATACAATATTATATATATGAAAGAGAATCTAAAAATAGTAGCCGTTGAACCAATAGGAATAAACGAAAAAAAAGAACAGGAATTAAAAGAAGAGTTTGCTAAGTACAACTGTATATTTACATTATATAATGATAGGAAAGAAGATAACGAGACACTTATTTCACGTATAGCAGATAACGATATAGTAATTTTCTCTAATATACCTCTAAAAAAAGAAGTATTACAAGAATGTCCTAATATAAAACTACTTGCCGTTGCATTTACAGGTCTTGACCATATAGATTTATCGTATTGCAAAGAGAAAAATATTGAAGTCATCAACGCCTCAGGTTATGCGACACAAGCAGTTAGTGAATTAACAATAGGTTTGATGCTTGACGTTTTGCGAAAAATAAGTGAAATGAACGCAAACATTCGTAATAACGGAACGAGAAATAATTTTCTTGGAATGGAGTTGAAAGATAAAACTGTAGGTATTGTTGGTATGGGAGAAATTGGCAAACGTACAGCACTTATATTAAAAGCCTTTGGTTGTAACGTTATTGCTAATTCGCGAAAAGAGCATTTGCACTATATAAGAGAAGGAATAAAATATGTAGATTTGCAAACGCTTATGAAAGAGAGCGATATTATTTCGCTGCATACTCCATTAACGGAAGAAACTTATCACTTAATTTCTGCAGAATTACTCAAACTTTGTAAATCAACAGCAATTATTATCAATACTTC
>ONOZ01000116.1 GCA_900319595.1 uncultured Bacteroidales bacterium
AAGAAATCAGTTGGTATGAATGGTGTTGGCTCAAAAGCGGTGAATGCGATGAGCAGTTATTTTTTCGTACAATCATTTAGAGATAACCAAACCAAAAAAGCCGAATTTGCTAAGGGAGAACTAATAAAGGAATACAAGATAGAAAATAGCGAGGAGTCTAATGGAACACTTATAGAATTTGTTCCCGATAGAGAATTGTTTGAAAATTTTGCATTTATCAATGAGTATATAGTTAAGATGGTAAAAAATTACACCTATCTTAATAAAGGACTGACAATTATATATAATAAGCAAAAATTTCGCTCCTCTAACGGACTTTTAGACTTACTTAGCGACAATATGTCTTCAACTGACGATGCTCTATATCCTGTTATTCATCTTAAACAAGATGATTTTGAGTTTGCTTTCACTCATTCGGACAAAGTTTTGACAGAAGAACACTATGCTTTTGTTAATGGACAACACACAACGCAAGGAGGAACTCATCTTGTTGCTTTTCGTGAGGCTATTGTTAGGGTAATGAAAGATTATTTCAAAAAGGATTATGAACCAAGCGATATTAGAAGTGGACTGATTGCGGCAATAAGCTTGAAAATTATAGACCCGGTTTTTGAATCTCAGACAAAAACTAAATTAGGAAGTGTGGATTATGATAAAGATAGAGGAATTACGGTAAGGAATTATATCAATGATATAGTTAAAAAAACGCTTGACCCTTATCTTTATATGCACGGTGAGGTTGCAGACGCTATTTTAGAGAAAATTGTCCGTAATGAAAAAGACCGTAAGGGAATGCAAAACTATAAGAAGTTAGCAAAAGAAAGTGCAAAGAAAACTTCTTTGGTTAATAGGAAACTTAGAGATTGTAGAATACATTATAATAGTAAAGATGAGCGAAGATTAGAAACTACATTGTTTATTACAGAGGGAGATTCTGCATCGGGAAGTATTACAAAATCGAGAGACCCTAATGTTCAGGCGGTATTTTCACTAAGAGGCAAGCCTTACAATAGTTATGGTGAAACAAAAGAGATTGTCTATAAAAACGAGGAATTTAATTTGTTGCATGCGGCACTCAATATAGATGAAGATATGGAAAACTTGCGATACAATAATATTGTGATTGCAACTGATGCCGATGTAGATGGAATGCATATCCGTATGTTGTTGATGACATTCTTTTTGCAGTATTTCCCAGAACTTGTTAAGCAAGGACATATATATATATTGCAAACTCCGTTGTTTAGAGTAAGGAATAAGAAACAGACTTTTTATTGTTATAGCGAAGAAGAAAAGCAACAAGCAATCAAGAAATTGAAACAAGGAGTTGAAATAACGAGGTTCAAAGGTTTAGGGGAGATATCTCCAGACGAATTTTCGCATTTTATAGGTAAAGATATACGTTTAGACCCAGTTTTATTAAATCATGATTCACAAACTCCAGATGTTTTAAGGTTCTTTATGGGTAAGAATACACCAGAAAGACAAAATTATATAATAGATAATCTTCGTTACGAAACTATAGAGGAGTAGTTTGGCACGAAATTAGTATATAAAGTTTTAGATTACAAAAAATAATAAGGCAATGAATAAGAAAAATAAAAACCTATCGCAAATAATATTGGGCGTATCTGCACTTGTTGGCATACTATTTTTGTCTATTCCGACGATAGCACAAGAAGAACATGAAAATAGGAGTGTTATGGAATTAAAACCTTGGCAAGATGTAATAATGACGAATCTTACTCCATCGGAATGGCGTTGGAATAAAAATAATTCTACCCGTTTTTCCATTCGTGGCGATTTTGATGGCGATGGATTTGAAGAAAATTTGTATGAAACTGCAACAATGTTGTATAGTGATAACGAGGAATTGACTCCTTTGCAATTAGATGGAGATTTGGGTGTGTATTTCCTTGTAAATGAAGGAGATTTAGATGGCGATGGTAGTGATGAAATTTCACTTATGACAGTTTACCGCGACTATACTAATATCAATTACTTTCGTATATACTCTTATACAGGTAATCGTTGGAAAGAAATATTCTGCACCAAAGTTCATGAATGGGATTGTCCGAATTACAATCCTACAAAGAATGAAGAAATGTTTGTACATACTTGGAAAAAGAAAAATAAGTATGACAAAAATCGCGTTGTATTGAAACACCATGACGGAGTAGTTGATATGATTTCCTTGCACCCTAATGGACGTTATGCAATCGAAAGTATAAAGATTGTAAACAAAAGAGCAGCAAAGCGTGAGTGGGGAACTATCATTGAACCGAGAACAGATTTGTAACAATCCTCATCTTTAACACACACATTCGTAAGTAAAAATTCACCATTTGGAGACAAAAACAGCAATGTTTTAAGGGGTGAATATAATCACAGTGATAAAAAATTTAATTTCACTCGTTAGAATTTTCTTCTGAGTGATTAGTATTTTTTTTTGAGTTACTTATTTCTTCGTTTATTTTATCCCTTAAAATAGAGGCTGTTATGTAATCTTCTTTCTCTATTGCATCTTTTAATAAATCTTGTAACATATTTACACCAAATATGGATAAATTATCTATATCTCCAATGGTATTCATTTGTTCAGTTTGTATTTTTGTAGAAAAGAATTTGCAATAATCAAAGCCAACTTCATCCAAAATTTCTTTTGTTGCAAATATAGGACAATCACATCTAAGTGCCAAATTTATAGCATCTGATGGACGTACATCAAATTTTCGTGCATTTTCACCGTCAAATATTGATGCGGTTGCATAAAAACTGCCCTCAAAAAACTTATTTATCTCAATTTCTTGTAGTTGTAACGAAAAATCTTGTAAAACTTGTTTGAAAGTATCATAAATGATAGGTCTTTGTGCGCAAATATTGTCCATAATTATAGCGATGGAATCAGCCACAGAACTTTGTATGGAAATATTCAACGCCCTTGATCCGTCCGCTTCCAAAAGTACAAGGTTGTCAAAGCCTTTTATCTTGGAGGATTTTAAATCCTTAACTATCATTCTAATCCTGCCCATGCTATAACATTCAAACTCTATGATATAACGTAAAATTACATAAAAAGGTTGCACTTTTGGTTGTTTTTTTTATCATTTTTTACTAATTTTGCACTCTGAGATATTTATATTCTTACATTTTAGATTTTGAAGGTTATGAATTGGGATTTTGTATTGCGACTATGTTTGGCAGCAATTTTGGGAGTTGCAATAGGATTTGAGAGAGAGATTCATGCGAAGGAAGCAGGTGTGAAAACACATCTATTAGTTGCTATGGGATCTTGTTTATTTATGATATTAAGTATTTATGGATTTGATGGATTTTATGATAAAGCACATACGAGTTTTGACCCTTCAAGAATAGCAGCACAAGTAGTTACGGGTATAGGCTTTTTGGGTGCAGGTACAATAATATTTCGTAAGAATCTTATACGCGGTTTGACAACGGCTGCTGGACTTTGGGTAACTTGTGCAATAGGATTGGCGTGTGGTTGTGGTTTTTATTATCTTGCAATGGCAACTACGGGTTTGGTGCTGTTGAGTATTTTTTTTGCTAACCTATTTTTGAAAAAATATTCAGAAATATATACCACTATAACCTTTATTACAGATAATCAAAAGAGTATCGCCGAGTTGTTTGACAGATTGAAAAATAATGATGTGCAGATTAAAAATTATTCAATGCAAGAAATGTCAGG
>ONOZ01000175.1 GCA_900319595.1 uncultured Bacteroidales bacterium
TAAGTAAAACGTGTTTCGCAACGGATTTCAAAATAAACTTTTAACAAATGAGTGATTCTATTAAACACGAATGCGGTATTGCACTTTTGAGATTGAAAAAACCACTTGCATATTACCAAGAGAAATATGGCAACACTTGGGCGTTGAATCGTATGTATCTTTTGATGGAAAAACAGCATAACCGCGGACAAGACGGAGCAGGATTTGCAAGTGTGAAATTTGACACTCCTCCCGGGGAACGTTATGTAGATATTGCCAAGAGTAATGCTACACAATCAATAGCTGAGATATTCAAAAACGTTTTTACGGATTATAAACAAATCATTAAAGACAATCCTGAAAAAGCCGAAGATATCGAGTATTTGAAAGATAACGCAAGATTCTTTGGCAATGTGTTTATGGGACATCTCCGTTACGGAACCTTTGGCAAAAATGAGATAGAAAATTTGCATCCATTCCATAGAGAAAACAACTGGAAGACAAGAGATTTGCTTGTTGCGGGAAACTTCAACCTTACTAACATTGACGAAATGCTTGGAAAGTTGATTTCCTTAGGTCAGCACCCAGTTAATGTTACCGATACGGCAATTGTATTAGAAAAAATCGGCAAATTTCTCGACAGGGAGGTGCAAGAGTTATTTGAGAAGCACAAACTAAACAAAGAATCAAATATCCAGATTACAGAATCTGTAAGCAACGAGATGGACTTGCAAAAGGTACTAGCGGGTAGTGTAAAACATTTTGACGGAGGCTATGCTTTTTGCGGTATTACTGGTAATGGCTATGCTTTTGTGGTAAGAGACGAGTGTGGAATCCGTCCTGCGTTTTGGTATGAAAATGATGAAATAGTTGTAGCGGCAAGTGAAAAACCTGCTATCATGACTACTTTTGATGCAAGAGTAGAGGAAGTCAAGGAATTGACTCCGGGCTGTGCTTTGATTATAAAACGCGATGGTACTGTTACAGAAGAGAGAGTCAAGACTGAAAATAAACCTAACAAGAAGTGTAGTTTTGAACGTATTTACTTTTCTCGTGGTACGGATAAAGATATTTATTTAGAAAGAAAGGCTCTTGGTGAAAAAATATTCCCTCAAATTCTTGACGCTATCCATAAGGATATTGCTAACACCGTAATTTCTTATATTCCAAACACTGCTTCGGTTGCTTTTCAGGGACTTGCCAAAGCATTTGCCGATTATCTAGACAACCAACGCATACAACAAATTCTTCAAATCAAAGATAATATAACAGAAGACAAACTTAAAGATATTTTTTCTACAACCGTTCGTCGCGAGTACATTGTTGTCAAAGATGTTAAGTTACGCACGTTTATCACTCAGGACGATGAGCGAGATGATATGGTTGCCCATGTTTATGATGTTACATACGGACAGGTCAAAGAATATAAAGACAACCTTGTTGTTATAGATGACTCTATCGTTAGGGGTACAACACTCAGACAAAGTATTATCTCGATTTTGGATAAACTTGGACCAAAGAAAATTGTCGTTGCTTCATCTGCACCACAAATACGTTACCCCGATTGTTATGGAATAGATATGAGTCGTTTAGGGCAGTTTGTAGCATTTAACGCGGCAATAGAATTACTAAAAGAGCAAAACATGGCGGACATAATTGACAATGTTTATCAGATGTGCAAACAACAGGAATCCCTTCCAAAAGAGATGGTAGCCAACTACGTAAAAGAAATTTACGCTCCATTTTCTGATAAAATGATTTCTGATAAGATTGCACAATTGATAACACCTAAGCGTTGTAATGCCGAAATACAAGTCGTTTTCAATACGGTTGAGGATTTGCATATTGCGTGTCCAAATCATACGGGAGATTGGTATTTTACTGGCAATTACCCTACCGCGGGAGGAAATAAAGTTGTTAATACCGCCTTTATAAATTGGTACGAGGGTAATGATAAACGAGCATATTAAAACTGTGTCTAATCATAAAATCTAAGGGTATATGAAAATGAAATTACTATTATGAAATGTGTAGATGAGCAAGTATATGAAATAGATAAAGAGATAAGGGTGCTTTGTTTTGATAAAAAATACGAAATAGTACACACTACACGGCACTGGTCTTGCTTAGA
>ONOZ01000196.1 GCA_900319595.1 uncultured Bacteroidales bacterium
CCTTAATTTGCTTGCAAATCCATCAATGGCTTTATCCCCCACAAAAAGATTAGAAGATAAACCTATACCGAAATGATGTCTTTTCTGCTCCAATGGAATATTAAAAATATCGGTTGCTTTCTCTTGTGCATTAGTTATCATTGTTGATAATAACATTATGCCAACTAACCCCAATATACTCAAATTTCTTTTCATAGTTTTAATAATTTTTTGTCAATACTTTGCAAAAGTATATAGATTGTTTTTTAGATGCAATACTCAAAAGTAAGTATTTTTGCAACTACTTTGTAACAAAATAGGTCGCAATATTACTTTACGACCTACTTTTTTAATAATCTTATTTATGTAAATCTATTTTACTAAAATTACCAAAAACTTGCTCTTTGCCCAGAAAGCAGATGCGTCCTTAATATCTAATGCTGTCGCTTTGTCTTCTCCACCCTCTAATGTGTATGACGAAGTTGGATGAGAAGTCAATATTTTGGCTTTATGCCCTGGTAATACGATATGTTTGATTCTTCTTGCATCAATTTTAGTGTATGCACTCAAATCTGAATCACTTTCCAAGTTAGTTTTCCTACCCATGCCCAAGAAACCTCCGCTTGAAGATATGATTCCTTGTTCTTTCAACTGTTTTTTAGTTCCTATTATGTAATATACAGTATTTCTTTCATCTTCTACTTTCACGATGTGTTCGTCTTTTTCGCGGTTCTGCTCTGTCAATTCCTCCAAATTGCGATTCAAAGTAGATATTGTTATATTTTTCTTTTGCAATTCGGTTGTCATCAACTGCAACTCCTCTTCTTGTTCAGCAATCTTTTTTTGCAATTTTTCTACAAAAGCAGTCAATTGCTTATTATTGCCTTGAGTTTTTTGCAATTGTGCATTAAGATTGGCTATTTTCTTTTTATTTTGTTCTAATATCTCGTTTATGTCCTGTATTTGCGAAGTAATCTTGCTTCTTCTATCTTGATTTATCTCTCCGCCAGTGTTTTTTATGGTTGCAACATCAGCATATTTGCTCGTTACTACATCCAAATCGCTTTCTATAGCATTTAATTGTTCAAACAAGTCCTCCAATTCTGCATTTCTTGCATTCAACGCTGCTTGCACAGAGTCTTGAACTGACTGTTGTTTAACAAGTTTTTCTTCTAATTCCTTTTTCCCGCAGGAATACATAAAGACCATTGACAATAGTCCGAATGCTAACAAAATCTTTTTCATCTCTTTTTTATTTTTATTAGTTAGTATTATGTTCGTTATCAAATGTTTTGCAAAAATATAATAATTTTTAGAATCGTATCCCAAAAATTCCTTATTTTTGCATTCAATATATATAACGAGATATTTTTTGTATTATTTTATTATTAGTAATTTTTTTTACTTATAGTTTTTTTTGCATGGTATAATATCCTTTTGCATATATGGAAAAGATTGGTTCGGTTTTAACAATAGCTGGTAGTGATTCTATTGGAGGAGCAGGCATACAGGCTGACATAAAGACAATATTCTCTTTGGAACTATATGCAAGTAGTTGCATAACTGCTATAACTGCACAAAACACTTTGGGAGTTAGGAGCATACAAGCCGTTGATAGTAAGATATTAGCAGACCAAATTGATATGGTATTGCAGGACATTACACCTAATGCCATAAAAATTGGTATGATTTATACAAAAGAAAACGTTATTGCCATAAAAGAAAGTCTCAGTCGTAATAATTACAATGGGTTTATCGTACTTGACCCTGTCCTTGTAGCGACAAGTGGCGACAAACTTGCAACCCATGATTTTCTTGATACATTAAAAACAGAACTTTTCCCTATCTGTACTATTCTTTCGCCAAATATACCTGAAACAGAGACTATTTGCAACAAAAAAATCTCACGCTTAGAAGATATGGTTGCGTGTGGCAAAGATATTATTACAAAATACGGCGTTAAAAACATTCTTATCAAAGGCGGACACGGGATTGGCAATGATATGAGCGATGTTTTGATAAAAGAAAACTTAACTTACGAAACATTTACCGCTCCAAAAGTTGATAGCAATAATACTCATGGAACGGGTTGCACACTTTCTTCTGCCATTGCCTCATTTTTAGCAAAAGCAAACGACCTAACAAACAGCGTAAGACTTGCAAAAGATTATGTCTATAACGCAATACTCTCGGCAAAAGATATAACAATGTTTAAAGGCCACGGCGGAGTCAATCATTTTTGGAATTTTCAATAACTAAGTCAGCCCCTTAATCACTTTTATTTATTGGTTTTCCATTTATTTCAAAATTTCTTTGTACCTTTGCAGGTGCTTATCGGGTGATAAGTGAAAGCGTTATGCTCTTTTTATAATTGTATTAGAAAAGCCTGAGAACCTTTTGAAAACAATTATAAACGTAGTAGCAATATACCGCCTGTTGTGGCGTGAATTTCTGCTATCATTATATCTTTTTTCAAGGGTTATTTCTCAGGTACCATCTAATAGAGATGTAATTGTTGTATGTAGTTTCACGCTTTCTTTTTGTTGTTTAATAAAAATAGGATATAAAGGATATCCTCTCTTCTTAGAAACTACAGAAGGAAAATTACAAATATGAAAGTAATATGTGATGCAGATTTTCAATGCAGTATATGGGCAAATGACAAAAGAAAATGTAGCTGCAAGAAAGGAGAAAAATCATCTTTTAAATTAGCCATAGGCAAACATATATTAGTTATAGTAAAGGATTATAGTTTTAGTGCTATCAATAAAGAAATAACTATAAATGTTGATGAAACTAATAATTCAAAAGAAGTAACATTAACAATTTACCAAAAAGATGGTGAGATTTGTATAGATAGCATAGAAACGGGTGTAGATGATATTTCTGATGTTGCAGATGCTGGTGCAAATAATACAAATAGAACCATATATGCCTATAATGAAATGCTCTTAGCAGAAATAAGGAATATAAGCAGTAATACACAATCCATAAAATCATGGGTGCAATTTTGGAGTATCTTAACTATTATTGGCTGGTTTATTGCTATAATTGCTACTCTTATTGTATCATGTTCCGAATAAACGACCATACAATTATCTACGAAGAGTCCATTACTATCAATGTAGCGGACTTTTTTATTAACCATTTTCTTTGTCTTTTATTCGTATGTTGCAATCTTTTCTTATCTTTGCAGTCTGAAACCAATAAATAACTTATATATTATATGAATATCCTTCTTTTAGGTTCGGGCGGAAGAGAATCTGCCATTGCAAGACTTATAGCAAAAAGTCATAAAGTAAATAATTTTTTCATCTCTCCGGGAAACCCTGGTATGAAAACCTATGGCGAATGTATTTCGTTAGACGGTTTTGAACAAATTGGCAACTTCTGTATCGAAAAAAATGTGGATATGTTAGTCGTAGGTCCAGAACAACCGCTTGTCGATGGTATAAGTGATTATTTTGCGTCCAACAATTCACTAAAAAACATCGTAGTAATAGGTCCAAACAAAATAGCGGCTCAATTGGAAGGGAGTAAAGATTTTTCCAAAGAGTTTATGTTTAAACATAATATTCCAACAGCAAAATATAGAACATTCACGTCTAAAAACATTACAGAGGGTAAGGAATTTTTGAAAACATTATCCGCTCCTTACGTCCTAAAAGCAGATGGCTTAGCGGCAGGAAAAGGAGTTTTGATATTAAATAGTATAGAGGAGGCAGAGAAGGAATTGGAGGATATGCTAAATAATCAAAAATTTGGCTCAGCATCCAACAAAGTCGTAATAGAAGAATATCTAAGTGGAATAGAGTGTAGCGTCTTTGTCTTAACTGACGGCAAAAATTATGTTTTACTACCAGAGGCAAAAGATTATAAACGCATTGGTGAAGGGGATACTGGTTTGAATACTGGAGGAATGGGAAGTATCTCTCCGGTTCCGTTTTGTGATGAAGTTTTTATGCAAAAGATAAAGACAAATATTATAGACCGCACTATAGATGGACTACAAAAAGAAGGCATACACTATCAAGGTTTTATTTTCTTTGGTTTAATCAACGTCAATGGAGAACCTTATGTGATAGAATATAATGTCCGTATGGGCGACCCTGAAACTGAGAGTGTATTTGCAAGAATTGACTCTGATATAGTAGAGGCTTTTTGTCTTATAGAATCGCAAAAATTAAACGAATACAAAATAAAAATCAATCCAATGTCTGCTACAACCGTTATGTTGTGTAGCGGTGGGTACCCTGAGAGTTACGAAAAAAACAAAATCATTCAAGGATTGGACAAAGCAACAGATGCTATAATCTATCATGCAGGAACAAAAGAAAATGATAGAAATGAAATTATCACATCGGGAGGACGTGTTATTGCTGTTACTTGCTTAGGAGATAATATCAAACAAGCGTTAGACAAATGCTATAACACTATTAGAAATATCTCTTTCGACAAAATGTATTATAGAAAAGATATCGGAAATGATCTGATATAATTGGTATTTTTCGCTATTCCACAACTAATTTTTGTGTCATATTACCTATTTTAACGTAATACACACCTTTTTCAAAAGATTTAGTATGTAGTATGTAGCGTTTAGCATTTATATTGATGTCTTCAAATACTAACTTACCTTGCATATCATACACTTTTATAGAAATCTCCTCCATGCTACCTATTACATTTTCTATAAAAACAATATCTTGTGTAGGATTTGGATAAATAGTAAAAGTATTTGGGTTGATAACTTCTTCTATGCCACTATCGTCAAGTGCCACAAAAGTCCTCTGTTCGCCAAAAGTTGTATCTTCCCCTACAACAGCAAAGGCACGGAAAACATATTCACTACCTTCATCTAACTCCGTCAAAGTGTAATCAAATGTCTCCGTCGAAATATCTATAGTTATGTACATTTCGTCTATAGTTTTTTTGTATTGAAAACCTTTTGCCAACACTTCGCCATTAGTTTCTACTGTAGCATTAAGTTTTGCAGAGCTATTAGTTATATCCGTAGCATCTCCTGTTATTACATTAACACAAAAGTCTTCCACTATATTAAACCCTTGCCAAATTTCTGCAGCAGCATACGCATCTTTTGTTCCACAAGGAACGATACAAACCTTAGGATCAATTCCTGCAAAAATATAATTAACTTCTCCAATAATGCTTATAAAAACAGGATTCTTGCCCTTACAAATAATAGTATCTACATTTGTACAATCTGCAAAGGCTCCATTTCCTATATATTCTGTAGCACTTCCTATTCTAATAGTAATCAAATTGCTACAACCTTGGAACGCCCAAAGACCAATGGAAGTAACGCTATTAGGCATCATTATCCTTTCTAATGATGTACACCAATTGAATGCACCATCAAGTATTTCTGTAACACTATTAGGTAATACTATATTTTTTAAATCTGTACAACCTTCAAATGCACTATAAGAAATAGTAACAACACTATTAGGAATGGTAACACTCTTCAATTTTGTACAATCCTTAAATGCTTCTACCCCTACGTGAGTAACAATATAAGTATTATCTTCATAAGTTACCTGCGATGGAATGACAACCGCTTCTAAATTGCTGTACATTACGCTAACAGTTGTATCGTCTGCATTTTTATTATAATAAATTCCATCTACTTCAAAATCGTAGGCAAACATACTAACACTTACAAATATCGCCATAAACAAGACGATAACACTTTTGATTTGTAACTTTCTTTTCATCTTTTAATTTCTATTAGTTATAAATTCTATATCTTTTTCTTTTATAAAACTATCTACAAACCCTTAAATCACCCTAATCTATCCAAAAACAAATACTAAAAAACACACTCTTTAAAACTATACTCTTATTATTTTCCTAATCACGCAAATAATTTTATTTTTCTCGCATATAATTTCAATAATCACGCTGATTATTCAAC
>ONOZ01000216.1 GCA_900319595.1 uncultured Bacteroidales bacterium
ACTAAAAAAATAAGAATTTTCTTTGTAATTACAAAAATTTTTACTGTATTACGCGCGCGCGTATCATTATATATATACACCATTTCTTAAATCGCTACTTTTTTTGCTGTAATACGTGTTTTTTTTAGTGTGGATTTTGAATTTTTTGCTGTAATTATGAAAATTTGTTGTAAATTTGTTGCCGTAATTAGTGTAAATCATAAATTGAATACAGAAAAAAATTTAAAAATATGAGAAAAATATACTTTATTATCACGTGTATGGCAATCGTTTTCTTGAATAGTTGCTCTATTAACAGTGATAACCACAGCAATCACAGAAAACCAAGCAAGTTTCACACAAGAAATGACTTTTCGTGCATAATTGAAAATAACGGTATCACGAAAACGTACTATACTTCCGGTATTTACGACCTCTATCACATACTTTGCACCGATAAAGCCTTTCTTAATGGTGCTCATGTTACTGATCGTGCCATCGGTAAGGCTGCTGCGGCTCTTATGATCATTGGTGGCGTCACTAAAGCCTCTACCCCAATCATTAGTACCTCTGCTAAAAACCTCCTTATCAAACATAAAGTCGATATTTCCTATAATCAAGAAGTCGATAACATACTTAATCGCAATAAAACCGCATTGTGCCCAATGGAATCCAGAATTACGCACACCGATAACTTATATGAAATCTATATTGAGATAGAAAAATTTGTTAATGAATGATAAAAATTCTCGCTCTCGTGAAATAACAATATGAAAAACAGACTTTAAGAAATTGATTACTCTTAAAGTCTGTTTCTTTTGAGAAATGTATAAATTTTTATTTGGTAAAACCTTGCTGTTTTAAGAAAGCGTCGTTCGTAGGTTCGTGCCCACGGAACGCTTTATACAATTCCATCGGTTTTTTAGTGCCACCACGCGACAGAATATTGTTTTTAAATGACGCACTTGTGGCAGGATTGAAAATTCCTTTGGTTTTAAATTCGTCATATGCGTCCGCAGCTATCACTTCACTCCATTTATAGCCGTAATATCCCGCAGCATATCCGCCAGCAAAGATATGAGAAAATTGAGTACTCATTTGGCAACCATCAATCATCTGCATAAGTTCGGCTTTTGAGCTTGCAGTTTTTTCAATTTCCAAAACATCGCCGTTAAATTCCTGTTCAATAGAATGCCATCTCATATCCAAGATACCAAAAAACAACTGACGGATAGAAAGCCAGCCCGCGTTATACTGTTGAGCCTCACGTATGCGGTCAATATACTTTTGAGGAATTTTTTCTCCAGTCTTGTAATGTACAGCAAACATATCCAAAAATTCTTTTTCGTAAGCATAATTCTCCATAAACTGACTCATTCCCTCAACAAAGTCATGAGCAACACTCGTTCCCGAAAGAGATTGATAAGTGCAGTTGGAAACAATACCATGCAAGCAATGACCAAACTCGTGCAGGAAAGTAGTTACTTCATCAAAAGTAAGTAATGAAGGAGTTTTTGATGTTGGTTTAGAGAAATTAGTAACTAATTGAATCAACGGGCGAGTATCTGTACTACCTGCCTTACTTTGTTCTCTAAAACTTGTCATCCACGCCCCTTGACGTTTATTTGCTCTTGGGAAGTAGTCCATATACAAAACAGCCATGAATTTATTTGTCGTTTTATCATAAACTTCATAAACTTGTACGTCATTGTGATAAACAGGTATTTGCTTATTTTCCCTAAATTCCAAATTATATAACTTGCTTGCTAATTCAAAAATCCCATTCTTCACATATTCCAAATTGAAATATGGTTTTAATAATTCCGGCGATATATCATACTTTTCTTTTTGCAGTTTTTCAGAATAGAAACTAAAATCCCAACGATTCAAATTGCCAGAAAATCCGTGTGCGTTGGCGTAATCCTGTACTGCTTTCAAATCTTGCTTAGCGTATGGCATACTTGTTTGCAATAAATCCTCCAAAAACGAATTTACTTTCTGCGGATTTTCAGCCATTTTGTCTTCTAACTCGTACTCTGCGTATGATTTATAGCCCAACAGATTGGCAATTTTTAAACGTAAATTAGCAATATCCTTGACAATTTGCTTATTATCGTTTGTATCTCCATGATTGCCCATAGAATTATATGCTTTCCAAATCTTTTCTCTTATCTCTC
>ONOZ01000207.1 GCA_900319595.1 uncultured Bacteroidales bacterium
CACTTTTTGGTCTGAAATTTAGTAACTCTCTTATGATACGAAGGCAATGTGATGAACCTTTTTTAGCAGGTATATACATCTCTATCTTATCTGAGAAAAGTATTGCCCCAACTTTATCATTGTTTGCTATTGCTGAAAATGCTAATATTGCTGCTATTTCCGTTATAGTGTCAGTTTTCAAACATGTTTTGCTACCAAATCCTGTTGAGGCACTGACATCTATCAATAACATCAAAGCCAGCTCTCTTTCTTCTTCAAAAATCTTTACAAAAGGCTTATTATATCTCGCTGTAACGTTCCAATCAATTGTGCGAATCTCATCTCCATAGGAATATTCCCGAACCTCCGAGAATGTCATACCTCTTCCCTTGAACGCACTTTTATATTGCCCCGCAAAAACGTTACGTGATAAACCTTTTGCCTTGATTTCTATCTTATGAACCTTCTTTATTAACTCAGAATACTCCATAATTACGGAACATCTACACGATTTATTATCTCATTTATTATATCTATACTGGTAATATTCTCTGCCTCTGCCTCGTATGTTAGTCCTATACGGTGGCGAAGTACATCTGGCGCAATAGCAATGACATCTTCAGGTATAACATAACCTCTGCGGCGAATGAATGCATAAGCCCTTGATGCTAATGCCAAGTTGATTGTAGCACGAGGGGAAGCTCCGTAACTGATATAAGGAGTAATTTTCTCTAATTTGTAATTCTGTGGGAAACGTGAAGCAAATACTATATCAGTTATATAATTCTCAATCTTAGGGTCCAAATATACTTGCTTAACAACCTCTTTTGCTTTTTTGATTTGTTCGATGGTTACAACGGCACTTGTTGTAGGCTCTGTCATCTGAAGTTTTTGGTGCAAAATCTCTCTTTCTTCTTCTATAGATGGATAAGTTACCACAACCTTCAACATAAAACGGTCTAATTGTGCTTCAGGCAATGGATAAGTTCCTTCTTGCTCAATAGGGTTTTGAGTAGCAAGCACAAGGAATGGGTTATCCAATTTGTAGGTATTCTCACCTATCGTAACCTGTTTTTCTTGCATTGCCTCCAATAGTGCAGACTGTACTTTGGCAGGGGCTCTATTTATCTCATCTGCCAATACAAAATTAGCAAAAATAGGTCCTTGTTTAACAACGAAACCAGCATTTTGAGGATTATATATCATCGTACCAATAACATCGGCAGGTAATAAATCCGGAGTAAATTGAATACGAGAAAAATTAGCATTGATAGTTTTTGCTAATGCACTTATGGCAAGAGTTTTCGCTAATCCAGGCACACCTTCCAATAGTATATGACCATCAGACAACAAGCCTATCATCAGACGTTCAACCATAGCTTTTTGGCCAACAATGGTCTTAGAAATTTCTCCTCTTATAGCCTCGACAAAAGCACTTTCTTGTTGAATTTTTTTGTTTAATTCTGTTATATCCATAATTTCTAAATATATAAAATTCACAATTTAATGCTTATTTAACGATATCTGGTATAAAATATTGTAAAGGTAACAAAAAAATTCACTTCTCTTTAATGTATTTCCGTAATTTACAACTTATTATGCAGGTGGTTTTATTTTAAAATACTATTTTTTGTTGTAAAATATTGTTATGTAAAATTTTTTTTCTAACTTTGCGGTTTGAAAATGAAAGAGTGTTATATTTTGAATATAAATAAAAAGAATAAAATAGTACTATGAAAAGAAGAAAGTTACTTGTGAGCGTGTTGCTTTGTACTGTCGTCAGTTTAATGACGGCAACGGTAGTTGCAAATCCTTATTTGGAAGGTGAAACTACTGGTTGGAGTCAAATCGGTCCTAACAATTACGCAGGCAGAGTGCGTGCTGCTATGTTTGATAAATTCAATGACGGCGTTATTTATGCAGGAAGTGTGGGCGGTTTGTATGTTAGTGTAAATTATGGAAAAAATTGGCAGGAGATTCCTTTGGGAGATGCTGTTCAAAACGTTACTGCAATAACACAAGGCGAGGATGGAAGATTATATGTTGCAACTGGTGAAGGATATTATACTAGTTTGTTGCATGACATAAATCCTCCTCTTGGTATGAGTAATCAACCTACAGGGAAAGTTGGTAATGGTGTGTTTATGCAGACTGAAGGTTTTAGTAAAGACTGGGCAAATAATTTGGAAAACGATGCTGAAAAATATCAATATGTAGCAGATAATTTCAGGTTTTCCCAAATGAAAGCAACAAGGCCTGCGAACACTTATGCACATTCTGATGATTGGGCTTATATAAATGCTATACTTTGCACTGAAGATGTTCTTTACATAGGAACAAAAAATGGTGGATTGAGATATACCCAAGATATAACTAATCCTGATGCAAGTTTTGCAACCGTACGTATAGATGGTAACGCATCATTTGAGGTTCATGATATTGTTATCAATAGCGACAAGAAAATAGCAGTAGCAATAACAGGTGCAGTAGCGGTTGGGACACAGCACGATAATTTCAAGATTGTATTCAATTCTTCTGCAGACGAAAACAATTCTTTAGGTGCAATGGGATATAACATTGGAAGAATTAAACTGACATTTGCAGAAAAGAGCCCTAACGATTTATTCATATTTGCGTCAGCAGAATACTCGTTGTCTTACGATAAAGATGCAAGTGGTATTATATATGGAATTTATCGCCCTCACTATACTAAGATTAAAGATGGTACTATAGAAGAAACAACGGGGATAGAAAATTTAAAACCTATTTCGTCTAATTGGTTTAATATAATTACTTCCTCTATGACGTCTATGGCTGGAGCATCTTTAGGACACGGAATGTCAATATATGTTAATGATAGAGATGAAAACGAAGTTGTTTATATAGGTGGTAATTCTATTTTGATGGGACAAGACCATAATAAAGAAGGAAGATTTTCGTTCTCTTCGGTAACTTCTACCATATACGCGGATAGTACGGGAATGAATGTAGGAGTCAATGTTCACAATATATTGCCTATGCCTGCTCCGAAAAGGGCAGGTGCGGAAATGAGTATATATGATTCTATATATTTACTGGCGACTTCAGATATGGGAGTATTCAGATATATTTATGACACTTTGATTGGCGGAGGAGTTAGATGGTGGCCTTCTTCATATGGTATGAATAATTTACAAACTTACAAAGTTGCTGCATTACCTGATGGTTCGGTAATATCTGCAACACAGTCTAACGCAATCAATTACATTCCTAGGGTAAAAGACAGTTCTATAAGACGTGGAGCAAGAATCTGGTCTATCAATAATCCTGGGTATGATTATTCCTGCAATCCATTAGGTAATCCTATGAGTAGAGATTTTCATGCCTATACATATAGTGGGAGTGGAGTCAATGCATCAGCAATTTATAGAACGACACCTTCTGCAAGAAAACCTATTTTGTTATCTCGTCCTGGTTTGAATTTGACTAGAACGTATGGTAACAATGGTGATTTTGATGTTATTGATGACCAAACTTGGACATATGGAAGTTCTCAGACACAAACGTTACTGAGCGAATCTG
>ONOZ01000124.1 GCA_900319595.1 uncultured Bacteroidales bacterium
AATAATGTTTTGTCTGCTTTCAATACCTTGAAAAAACAAGGAATGAAGGGCTTGATATTAGATCTGCGTGGTAATGGAGGAGGTCTTTTGAACGAGGCTGTTGATATAGTTAATATCTTTGTGGATAAAGGGGAAGTCATAGTTACAACTAAGGGAAAATTGGAAAACCGCAATCAAACTCACAAAACAAATCACAAGGCTGTAGATACACAAATCCCTGTTATTGTTTTAGTTGATAACTCTTCGGCATCGGCATCGGAAATTGTGAGTGGGTCGTTGCAAGATTTGGATAGAGCAGTAATTATGGGGCAAAGAACTTATGGAAAAGGCTTAGTACAGAATGTTTTGCCGTTAGTGTATAATTCTCAATTGAAAGTAACCGTATCAAAATACTATATACCATCTGGACGTTGTATTCAAGCAGTGGATTATTCGCATAGAGACGCCTCGGGTCGTGCTTTGAAAATAAAGGATTCTTTGCGTACGGCTTTCAAAACAAAAGGAGGTAGAACTGTTTATGATGGGTATGGAATAGAACCCGATACTATATTAACAACACAATATGCCAGCCAAATATCTATGGCGTTGCTTTTGAAATTGTTACCTTTTGATTATGCAACTGAGTTTGTTAAAAAACACCCTTCAATACCTGAGCCGAGCAAGTTTCAGATAACGGACGAGATTTATGATGATTTTGTAAGATTTTTACAAGATAAAGACTACTCCTATACAACACCGACTGAGGAGGGAATAAAGGTTTTGATAGAAAGTGCAAAAAACGAAAAATGTAATGAAAATGTCCGCAAATTACTTGAAGATGCTAAACATCAAATAGAAAATGATAAAAAAAATGACCTTTATAAATTTAAAGACGAAATAAAGGATATGCTACTAAGTGAAATTGTTGTCCGCTACTATAACCAAAAAGGAAGAGTTGAGGCAATGATTCAAAACGATACTGAGGTTAAAGCAGCAATAGAATTGTTAAATAACACAGAATCATATAATTCCATATTGAAAACAAGTAAATAAAAAACAAATAATGAAAAGAATTCTTTTTAGTCTAATATTATTGTTATCAAGTGCTATAACATTGGCACAAAATAACTTAACGCCAAAGGAAAAAGAATATTTGGATTTCCTTTATGAGTATATGCCACTAAGCGATAAACTGGATTATGACTCATCTTTTTATATTTCTCAGGTGAGAACGGCAATTGAGGCAAGAAATACATTTGCTTGGGGGAAGAAAATACCAGAGGATATATTCAAACACTTTGTCCTTGTGTATAGAGTAAATAACGAGAACTTGGATACAGCACGTACGGTTATGTTTCGTATGATTAAGGATAGAATCAAAAGCATGAATATGTATGATGCTGCATTGGAAGTAAATCATTGGTGTCATGAGTTTGTTAATTATAAGGCTTCGGACGGTAGAACTTCTGCTCCATTGGCAAGTATGCGAACTTCTTGGGGTAGATGTGGAGAGGAGAGTACTTTTACCGTAACTGCTTTGCGTAGTGTAGGAATACCTGCTCGTCAATGCTATACTCCACGTTGGGCTCACACAGATGATAATCACGCTTGGGTAGAAGTTTGGGTTGATGGCAAATGGTATCATCTTGGTGCGTGCGAACCTGAGGCTAAATTGGATGTTGGTTGGTTTGATGCTCCTGCTAAACGTGCTATGATGGTACATACAACTGTTTTTGGCAAATACAGCGGAAGCGAAGAGAAGAATTTTGTTAGCGACAAGTATTCTAAAATAAACCTATTGGGTAATTATGCTCCTACAAAGAAATTAACGGTAACGGTTTTGGACGAAACAGGCAATGCAGTCAAAGACGCCGAAGTTGCTTTTGGACTTTACAATTATGCAGAGTATTATCCTTTGGCTAAAATCTATACTGATGCTAATGGAAAAGCAAGTTTGACTACCGGTTATGGTGATTTGGTGATTTGGGCGAAAACTCCATCTGCTTTTGCTCAAAAACAAGCCTTTGCAAACCAAACAGAAGTAACTATGACCATATCTTCTAATTTTCTTTCTACCATAAAACCGAACAACACGCTAACTATTACACCACCAAAGGAATTACCTGTACCAACATTAGACGAAAAATTAGTAAAAAAGAATAACGAGCGATTAGTTCATGAAGATTCTATTCGCAACGCTTATATTGCCACATTTCCACAAACGGATAACAGACTAATAAAAGAATCTTGGGGCAATTATAAAGAAATTCAAAAAGTATTAGATAGCAAACACCCATTGGCAGAAAGAATGCTTAACTTGGTTTATGAGAAAGATTTACGCGATGGTGAATATTCTGTTTTTATGGATCATTTGAATAACATAAAACAGGGAGAAACTTCCGAATATGTAATAAATCCTCGTATAGCGTTAGAAAAAATTACCCCATGGAGAAGTTTCATAAAAGACTATTTCAAACAAATTCGTTATGTATTTGCAAATGGTAGCGATTTGGCAGAATGGATTAGGATAAATATTAGAGTAAATTCTACGGATAACTATTATAATGTACCAATTTCTCCTGAGGGAGTATTGAAAGCAAGAATGGCTGACAACAAATCAAAAGAAATCTTATTTGTTGCTATTGCCAGAACGTTTTCTATTCAATCTCGTTACGAATGGGCAACAGGTAGGGCTCAATGGAGAAAGAACGATAATGCAGAATGGCAATATGCTTTCCCAATGAAAAATGTTAAGGAAAACAATAACTGTACGCTTATTGTAAATAATGATACTCGCAACGCAATAAAGCCAGAATATTACATGCAATTCACAATCCAAAAACTAATCGATAATTCTTTTGTAACTTTGGATTATGAATATGACCCACATTTTGAGAATTTCCCTGATACTTTGCGTATTAGTGAAGGCGAATATCGTTTGATGGTGGGTAATCGTAATTCTGCTGGAAAGATACAGGTAAGCGAAACATATTTTTCTTTGAAACCTAACACTACTACAAACATAACTATTACCATACCTGATGTTACAGAAGATATTACTTCATACGGGAAAGTGAATTTGAATAATACTTTGACTAATATTCAATACAAAACAAACAAAAACGAAAAGACCTATAACATCAAACAAATTGCAGATAATAGTAAAGCAATAATTTTGGCGATGATAGACCCTTATAAAGAGCCTTCGCGTCATCTTTTGGTAGATATTGCTAAGAGTAAAGCAGATTTTGATAAAGAAAATGATGTTTGCTTGGTTCTTGTGTTAGATGAGAGTCTTTTGAATAAGGATTTTTCAACAAAGGTTTTCCCTCAGTTACCTGAAAATACTATTGTCCTATTGGATAAAAACAAGACGATAGAAAAGAAAATTATTAAGGCAACGGATTTGAAGTTTTTGAATAATTATCCTATTCTTACTTTGATAAATAAAGACGACATCATATATCTATCGCAAGGTTACAAGATTTCTTCACAAGAAGAGTTATTGAAAGTAATTAAGAAATTAAAATAAAAAATTAAATTCGCTGATAATGTTGATAAACAGGCTAATAATTATAATATTCTCGGTGATTATCGCATCCGTATCTTCTTTTGCACAAATTGAGTATGGCTACGATAGACCTAAATCATCTACCGACCCTTGGAAATTCGGACTGAATGTAAATGTGTCGCAAGATTGGATAAATCAACAGAATGGAATTGAGAAAAAAATAGGTTGGAAAGCGGGTATTAGTGGAGAAAAACATCTTGTGTATAATATATATTTTCGTCCTGTATTCAATTTTGTCAGTAGAGGTTATACTTGCAATATTGCAAACAACTTCAAAAATGATGTAAATGCCTATTTGTTGGATTTGGAATTGACAATAGAATTGAAATTTGGCAATGAAAGAAAAGGAAGGGGCTTTTTAGTGTATTTTGCTCCGTTTTTTACTTATGGAATAGGAGGAACAAGCACATATACAAACTTGAACCCTATAAATCCTAACGGAACAGATACACCTCCTGATAATTACTTGATGCCGATAGAGTATGGGACCTTTGATGATTACCAATTTAAGAAAGAAGATGTGGGGTTTATTGTGGGAGCAGGCTATGATATAAATCATCATATAGAATTGAATTTCAATTATGTGGTAGGATTTTTTCATGTAGGCTCATACAATAATTTTCGTTGGAAGAATATAAACTTTGGTATAACATATTTTTTCTAAATACGTAGATAAGTTGAAAACATATATATACCATATAAAAAAAATAGAAAATGACGACAGAAGAAACTATCAAAGATTTTGAATTGCGTATTCGGGATCTATGGAGGTGTCTTTGACATCGCACACAAACAAGAAACAATTAAAGAAAAACAGGCTCTGACAGAGCAAGCAGACTTTTGGGACACCCCGAAAGAGGCACAAAAACTATTAAAAGAGATTTCAACTCTAAAAGATGTCGTAACAGAATACGAAAAAGTAAATTCTGCTTATGAGGATTTGAAAGTATTGAAAGAGTTTGCAGATATGGGCGAAACGACAAATGAAGAAGTTGAAGCAGAATTGCCAAAGGTTCAGACGCTTATAGAGAATTTGGAATTTAAAAAGATGCTTGGTGCAGAGGAAGATACTTTAGATGCCATTTTGACGATAAACAGCGGAGCAGGTGGTACAGAAAGTTGCGATTGGGTACAGATGCTTATGCGTATGTACGTGCGTTGGGCAGAAAGACACGGCTATAAAGTTGAAGAAGTATCATCTCAGGAAGGCGATGTTGCAGGTTATAAAAATGTAACGCTTGAGATTTCGGGTAAATATTGTTATGGCTATCTTAAAGGAGAGAATGGTGTGCATAGATTGGTGAGATTGTCGCCTTTTGATGCTGCAAATAAACGCCATACTTCTTTTGCGTCCGTGTATGCCTATCCAATAGTAGATGAAAATATAGAAATAAATATAAACCCTGCCGATATAGAGTGGGAAACCTTCCGTTCATCAGGTCCGGGAGGGCAAAATGTCAATAAAGTTGAGACCGCAGTTCGCTTACACTACAAACCAGATAATATAATTATAGAATGCCAACAAACACGTTCGCAATTGCAAAATAGAGAAAAGGCTTTGCAAATGTTACGTTCGCAATTGTATGAACAAGAGTTAAGAAAAAAACAAGAAAAAATTGCTGAAATTGAGGCGGGTAAGAAAAGAGTAGAGTGGGGTTCGCAAATACGCTCGTATGTCTTGCATCCATATCATATGGTTAAGGATTTAAGGACATCTTTTGAAACCTCGGATACTTCGGGAGTGTTGGACGGCGATTTAGACGATATGATAAAAACTTATCTTTTGCAATTTGGAGGTTGAAATAAATATTAGTACTAACTATGAATAATATAAATAAATTGA
>ONOZ01000176.1 GCA_900319595.1 uncultured Bacteroidales bacterium
AATTTGTTGGTTAATCGCTACGAATTATCAGAAAAAGAGTTTATTGAATGTGTAAATCTGGCAATAAAGTTGAATTATGGTTCCATTGCTATTCAGTCCGGCGAAAGACAGGATAAAGAATTTGTGGATAAGATAGAATATTTGATAAAAAAAGCAAAGCAAATTAGTGATAATCAATTAGGTATAACTCTTTCATTAGGAGAGCAAACTTATGACACTTATAAGCGATGGTTTTCTGCAGGGGCACATCGCTATCTATTAAGAATAGAAACTACGAATGAAAATTTGTTTTACAAAATTCATCCAGAAAATTGCATACATTCTTTTGAAAATCGTTTGAAATGTATAGATAGTTTGCTTAAAATTGGTTATCAGACAGGGACGGGTGTAATGATAGGACTGCCTTTTCAAACTAAAAATGATTTAGCGAGAGATTTATTATTCTTTAAACAAAAAAAAGTGGCAATGGTTGGTATGGGGCCTTTTATACC
The DNA here is from genome assembly GCA_900319595.1 of uncultured Bacteroidales bacterium. Classification (GTDB taxonomy): domain Bacteria; phylum Bacteroidota; class Bacteroidia; order Bacteroidales; family P3; genus Scybalousia_A. The sequence goes on from ONOZ01000176.1 coordinate 492, forward strand.
ACACCCAGATACTCCATTGTGGCAATATAAGGATTTTATTCCAAATAAGGAAGAAAGAATGCAACTAACATTGAAAATGATTGCTATTTCGCGATTGATGATGCCTGAAATCAATATGGTTGCTACAACTGCTAGTCAAACGATTGATAAGATGGGGAGGGAAAAAGCAATACTCAGTGGGGCAAACGTAATGATGCCAAATCTTTCTCCCGAAAAAAATAGGGAAGAATATTCAATCTACCCCGACAAATTCATAGTTGCGGATAATCCATGCAAAAATGGTTTAAATCTTGATATGCAAGTGCAGGCTATAAACCATAAAATTCTTTATAATGAATGGGGGGATAGTGTTGCTTTTACAAAACAGAGTAAGAATAACAAAAAAATATAGAATTATGAAACGAATAATTATTATTTTAGGCATAATTACTTTATTAAGTTCTTGTGTAAGCGTTAAGAATGCAGATACCATTGTTTTTAGTAAGCAAGGTAAGACTGAGTATCATATCATTGTTCCAAACAATGCAACGGATAATGAAATGTATGCTGCACAAACATTACAAGAATACATATATAAGATTAGTGGAGCCAAAATTCCTATTGTAACCAAGTGTAGAAAATCTCATAGAGATGAGATTCATATAGGAAACACAGTTCTTGACTCAAAAAGAGAGGAACAACCAAACACTATTTCAGTAAGAAAGAATGGTAATTCACTCTATTTTAACTGCAAAGATGATAAATATACAATGTATTCTGTAATTGATTTTATGGAAAGGTATTTAGGAGTTAGACAATTTGCACAAGATTGCGATTATTACCCAATTGACTCTAATTTAAGTGTGCAAAATTTTAAGCCTTACACATTTACAACTCCTAATTCTTACAGAAGTGTCAATAGTCAGTTTATGCGTAGAAACAAAGACTTAAAACGTTGGCTTAGACTTCAAACAACGGACGATATGTTTGCCAATGGTTATTTTGTTCATACTATTCTGAGACTTTGTGAGCCAAGTATGTATTTTGATTCGCATCCAGAATATTTTGCATTATTGAATGGGGAATATAATAGACAGCAAGTATGTTTTTCAAACGAGGACGTTTATAATATAGTTAGGGAAAATTTGAGTCAATCAATGCTTATTCAACCAGATAGGTTAGTTTGGAGTGTTTCGCAGGAGGATAATGATATTTATTGCAGATGCGACAGGTGTAATGCCATAATTGAAAAATATGATTCGCCTGCAGCACCGATTATTTTGTTTGTCAATAGATTGGCAAAAGATTTTCCAGATAAGATTATTTCTACTTTGGCATATAGATTCTCACGTAAATGTCCAAAGAATATTGATATTGAGGATAATGTGCAGATTATGTTATGTAGTATAGAAGTTGATAGAAATAAAACTATTGAACAACAGGGAGATAATGAAGGAAGTTTTGTTTATGATTTTGAAGAATGGGGAAAAATTACAAAAAATATTTTCCTTTGGGATTATGAATGTGATTTTGATTACTATCTTTCACCTTTTCCTAATTTACATACTTTGCAACCTAACATTCAATTTTTTGTACGCAACAATGCTTTCCAACATTTTCAACAAGCAAATTGTGATATTGGGCATGAGTTTGCAGAACTGAAAAATTACTTGATTGCTAAATTACTTTGGAATCCTAATGTCAATGCCGATAGTATTATAAATGAATTTTGTATGAATTATTATGGTGCGGCAGGTAGTTATATCAAACAATACATTGATGATATTGAATCTACAGCAATAAGTATGTGTGATAGCGTAGGGTTGGATATATATGGTTCTCCTATAAAATTAAAGAATAATTTATTGGCGAAGCAAAATATTAATAAATGGTTAGAATTATTTGAAAGTGCAGAAAATAAGGTGGAAAATGATAGTATATATTTAATTAGAGTTAGGACAGCGAAACTTGCTTTACAATATGCCAAAATGGAAATAGCAAAGACAAATATGTATTCCTCAGATGGTTGGTTTGAATTGATTGACGATAAATGGCAAGTTAAAAAAGACATGCAGCAAATGTTAGAAGATTTTCATTATATAACAGATTTGATAGGAATGTGGGATATGAGTGAGAAAGGATTAAGTCCTGAGCAGTATTATTCTACAACTAAACGAATGATAGATAGTGATTTATCGTCAAATTTAGCCTTTAAGAAGACCGTTACTATGGATATAGCCCCGTCTGGACAATATTCCAGTGGTGATATTCAAACTTTGACAGATGGGGTGATGGGTTCAGATGATTATAGAATGTTATGGCTTGGATGGTGGGGAGATGATGTTACGTTGAGCGTTGATTTAGAGGACGTTTTCATAGATAAAACAATAACCATATCATCATTGGCGAAAACATCTGCTTGGATTTTACATCCTGTGAGTGTGGAATGTCTTGTAAGCAAAGATAATATAAAGTGGAAATCTTTAGGAAAAATAGATGGAGATGGATATAATAAAAACAATCCTATAGTTAAGGATTTTACATTTACTGCTAATGAATTGTTTAGATATATTCAATTCAAAGTAACAGCAACAAAAAAACTTCCTATTTGGCATCACTGTTACAATGATAAATCTTGGATTTTTTTAGATGAAATAATAGTGAAATAATCTGAAATATAAATTGTTATATTGTTTTATTGCAATTTTAGAATATGTTATTTTTATTGTATGTTGCTATTGAGGAGATAAAATTTTTAGGAAGATTTGCCTGAAATTAAAGATTTTTTGTTAATTTTGTAGTCCGTAATTTTCATGGTAAATATATGATTGTAATAAGTAGAGTGATTACGCGAATAATCAGCGAATAAAATTTTTTAAATAGAGTGATTAAAAAAATGATATTACTAAATAGTTTTTTAAGGATATGACAGAGGAAATTATTGAGGTAGAAAAACAGAGTAATTTCAAGTTTGCTTTTCGTTGGGGTAGTATTATTGGGTTTATAACGCTGGTTTACTATCTTATAGGCTTTTATACGGGATTTGAAAAGCAATTGTATTTTAATGATATTTATTTTTTTATGGATATTGCCTTAATTGCTTTGATGATAACAGAGTATAGAAAAGCAATGCAATTGACTGAATTAAAATTTACAAGAATATTATTGATTGGAATGTATAGTGCATTAGTTGTTGCTGGCTTTTATGCACTTTATTTCTTTCTAAGAATGAGTAGATTGGAACCTCTATTCTTTCAGGCTTATTTAGGTGATGTTATAAAGATGATTAAAGAACAGTTTAATATTGATTATTCGCATATATTTAAACCTCAAATGCTGGGAATGTTTAAAGGTGTGTTTTTATTTTCAATATATGTTTCTTCTTTCATAAGCAGTATGATTTATACTTTATTATTAGCGGCATTTTTCTCTCTTAATAGACGTGTATATAAAAGGAAATGAAAAAAATATTACGAAAATACTCATCCGTAATGTACGGGAATTACAAAAAAGCATCTTTAAAATACGGACTCCTTACAGGCGGTGTTTTAATGATAGTTTTATTGCTTAGATATTTGATAGAAGCAAAGCCTAATTCCCCAACTTCATTAGCGGACAACATAACTTTGTTGATAATGTTTGTCTTATGCTTATATTTATACAAGAATAAGTTGCCAGACAAGAAAATAACTTTGAAAGAAGGATTTTTATTAACGTTTTATACGGGGATTATTGCTTCTATATTATATGGTATGTTTATGTATTTATATGTAAGTAGTATAGATACACAAATGACTTTACGTTGTGCTAATACTCTAAGACAAATACCCGAATATGCAAACTATACTACTGAGCAATTTGGTTCAATGACAAAAGCCTCAGTTATAGCGTTTCAAAGTATTATTTATAATGTGGTGATGAGTGTTTTATGGGCCTTGATTACATCTTTGATATTAAGAAATGAAAAAGCCGATGTGGTAACTAAATAAATGAAAAGTATTGAGATTGAATAATTTACATAATCTATTAAAATATAAGTATATATGGATATTTCTATAATAGTTCCTTTATATAACGAAGTTGAATCCGTTGGACCATTGACAGATTGGATTGCGAAAGTGATGGCAGAAAATCATTTTACATACGAAATAGTTATGATAGATGATGGTAGCAAAGACGGGTCGTTTGAGGAGATTGAAAATTTGATACAAAACAACCAATATATTAAAGGTATAAAATTCCGTAGAAATTATGGTAAGAGTGCGGCATTGCAAGTCGGATTTGAACATTGTGAGGGAGATGTGGTGATAACTATGGATGCTGATTTGCAGGACTCACCTGATGAAATTCCTGAACTCTTCCGTATGATAAAAGAGGATGGTTTTGATTTGGTGTCAGGTTGGAAGAAAAAGCGTTATGATAGTAAATTGGCGAAAAATATTCCAAGTAAATTGTTTAATGCAACAACGAGAATGTTTTCAGGTATCAAACTACATGATTTTAATTGTGGGTTGAAGGCATACAAGAAAGAAGTGGTTAAATCTATTGAAGTTTATGGCGAAATGCATCGTTATATACCCGTAATTGCG
>ONOZ01000274.1 GCA_900319595.1 uncultured Bacteroidales bacterium
GGATACAAGTACGACTGGTAATAAGAAGAAACTAATAAGGAAGCAGTATCAATTCTATCGGACACACCTGAAGGAGAGCGTTCCGGGAGCTCTGGTAAACGTAATCAGGTGGGGAGTTGCTGGAGTTAGGAAGTTTAGCTGAGGATGCAGGATGACGGTTAATGAACAAATCAAGTCAGTAGCAGAAAAGAATTTAGAGGAGAATACATCTGAGTATTATCAATTTGGGTACAAAGTATTCGGACCTTTTTTGTTGGGGTTTACTGCCTGGCTGGCAGAAAAGACAAAGGAGAATTCAATAGAGAAAATACTCTTTTTTGCCAGAGACGGTTACATGATGCAGAAGGCTTATAATGAATTCCCTCTAGTCGAGCATATAGATAACGATTATTTTTATTGCTCGCGGAAAAGTCTTAGACAATCCTTATTATGGAAGTTGCATACCTACAAAGATTCGATCAAGTATGTGAATATTTCAAAGTTTGTTTCTATGGGTTATATGCTTGAGTATTATGGTTTTTCTAATGCTGAAGCCATAGAAATATGCAAACAAGAAAATGTAAGTATAGATTATTCTGTACCGTACAGCGAAGTTAAAGATAATGAAGTCTATAAGAATCTGTATTTGAAATATCAGAAGACAATAGAAGAGAATAGCAAGCGACAAGATGATCTGCTATTTCAGTATGTTAAGCAATTTAACCTACCTGTGCGTGTTGCAATTGTTGATATTGGCTGGCACTCAAGCATGCAGTATTACTTTGAAGAGTTCCTATTGCAGCATGGAATTGATGCAGTTATTAGCGGATACTACGTAGGAAATTATTCTTTTTATGATTTAAAAGGGCCAGGGTTCGGTTATCTATTTAGTGATGGGAAAGATCCGAACAGAAAAAAAGTAATGTGCTCTCATGGTGTAATGGAGAAATTATTCCAGAGCTTGGAGGGCTCCACGGCTGCATATGAATTAGATGATGGTCAAGTGAGTCCTGTGAATTCTGAATACGAATATGGTTCGGATAAAAATATTGTAAGCTGTATCTCATCTTGGCAAGAGGCAGCATTAGCCTTTATTAAGGATTTTTTTGCAGATAGGAATACGTTGATGAATCTAAAGGAGTATGCCAATCCGCTCATTGATTTTGGCCTAAAACCTTCGATCGCGGACACAAAGGTTTTCTCCTTTTTCTACAATGTTGATGGACAGAAATATTTCTTCCTACCTCAAAAGAAGATTTTTCAGTATAAACCTGGTGAATTGCTTCGGGCATTAAATTATAGCCCATGGAAAACCGGTTTTATGAAATCATTGTTTAAGATGCCATTCCCATATTATGTAATTTACAGAACGCTGTCATGACGAATAATAGTTTGTACAAGAAGATTGAAGGGTACCAAAATATCAGCTTTGATATGTTTGATACGATAATTGAAAGAAAAGTTATGTTACCTACCGATATTTTTGCTATGGTTGGAGATTCAGTATTAGAATCGGGAGAAGAATTCAGGATAAAACGAATTATAGCTGAGCAACGTGCAAGACAAAAAAATAACAATCATGAGGTAACGTTAGATCAGATATATGCGGAGCTACGCCCTATTTATCAAAATTCGACAGAACTGTTAAAGAAGACCGAGGTTTCACTAGAGCTTGATAATTGTATTCCGCGTAAAGAAATTGATGAAGTTTATTATAGGTTACTGAATAATGGAAACAATATTTTTATTGTGACTGATATGTATTTGCCACGTGACATAATATCAAAGATGTTGGATAAGTGCTGTATTAAGGGATATAACGACTTACTCATATCAAATGAAGAAGAGTGTGGTAAATCGAGTGGTGAACTTTTCAAAATCGTTCTTGAAAGACACAAAATTTTACCCGGAGAAATTATACATGTTGGTGATGATTGGAAGGCAGACTATTTGGGACCCAGAAAAGTGAACATTAATTCTATTATTATTCCAAGAAAAAGAAGAGTGAGAAGGCGTATCAAATCCGAGTTTGTAAAGCTGAGATTGCTTGGTAAAGATTCTTGATTTGCTATACCATTAAAGGGAAAGGTAATATTTTACCTGATGACATATAGATAGTTATCAAACAAAATCTAGAGACTCTTTCGACTAATTACTTCTATAATAATTCAGTAGAAATTCTCCGAGCTATGTATATGTCCGAAAGAAATAGCGAGGGTATTTATGAAAATACTAATTATTCATAGTAATGATATTTGCAATTATCCACCCGTAAAAAGCTTAGTGGAGAACTTGGAGAACAATGGACATGAGATAACTATCATTACTAGAGATTCTAATAATATTTTAGAGAAATTCAAGGATGTCAAAGTTTTTAAACTTCTTCCGCATGGTAAAACTAAATTAGAAAATTTCACAAATTATCTTAGAAATAGGAAATTAATTAGAAAGTACTATAATCTCAGTGCTAAAGAAAATGATGTTGTTTGGACTACTACAACAGAAACTGTTAGGGAGGTAGGGCACAATTTATTATCCTGTAATCACCATGTAATGCAAATGATGGAATTGATAGAATATGAACCGTATTTTCCATTTGTAAGTATAATAAAGTTTAATATTAAAAGATATGCTCAGCATGCGTGGAAAGTTGTGGTTCCTGAGAAAAACAGAGCATATATTCAAAAGGCATGGTGGAATCTTCCCCGAACACCATATGTGCTTCCGAATAAACCGTATTCTATTCGGATTGATAAAATCCCAAAGGAACTGATCCCTTATATAAAGAAAATGAAGGAGGAAACTAAAAAAATAATTTTATACCAAGGGGTTTTTTTGCCTGATCGAAACCTTGATGCAGTAGCTAAAGCCATATCATATTTATCAGATAGGTATGTATTATATATTATGGGAAAGGAGAATGAATATCAGAAACAGCTTTGCGAAAAATATCCATTTATAGTTTGTGTGCCATTTATTCCTTCTCCATACCACTTGGCTATTACTAAAGAAGCATACATTGGATTGTTACCTTATGTCCCTAAAAAAGTAGCTAATTCATCAATATTAAATGCTTTATATTGTGCTCCTAATAAAATATATGAGTATGCTGCATGTGGTTTACCAATGATTGGATCAGATGTATTAGGGCTAAAAGAGCCTTTTGAGAAATATAATATTGGATGTTGCTGTGATGAATTGGATTGTAGCCAGATTACGAATGCCTTACAGACAATAGAAACTCATTATGATGAGATGAGTTTAAACTGTAAACGCTATTTTAACTCGATTGATTTAGATAATATTGTAAATTCAATATTAAGTAAAGAATAGCATTGACTAAATTTGGGTAGGTAAAAATGATACTACAAAAAATTAAGAACATTTATTGGAACAATAAACTCTTATCAGATGAGCAAAAATCAAATGTGTATTACAAAATTCAAAAACTGTTGAGAGTAAATTCAGGTGGAAAATTAAGTACCAAAAACAAAGATAAAGTTTTGGAGGCTTACTGCAAGCAGGTATTAGCTATACCAACAGATAGAGATAAGAAGTACTATAAAAGCCTTACTACACATCCATATAGAAGAGTTTCTCAAGATCCCAAAATTATTGCTTATTACCTTCCACAATTCCATGAAAATCCTGAAAATAATGCATGGTGGGGAAAGGGTACGACTGAATGGAACAATGTCGGTAGAGCGGTTCCTCAATATCTAGGGCACTATCAGCCCAGACAACCTGGTGAGTTGGGGTATTATGATCTTCGCGTAAAGGATGTATTGGTTAGACAATGCGAACTCGCCAAAATGTATGGTATATTCGGATTTGCATGGTATTTTTATTCGTTTGACGGTAAATCGTTATTAAGGCGCCCGCTGGATATGTTTCTTAACTCTCCGGACATTGATTTTCCATTTTGCCTTTGCTGGGCAAATGAAAGTTGGACGCGATCATTTGTAGGCAGTTCAAAAGAAGTTGTAATGAAACAAAATGATTCTATTGAGAGTTATAAGAGTTTTATTCAAGATGCAGCTCGATATTTGAAAGATTCAAGATATATTACAATCGAAGGGAAAAAGCTACTTATAGTGTACAAGCCATTGGATATTCCAGGCGGAGAGGAAGTTGTATCATTTTGGAGAAAGTATTGCCTGAAAAATGGAATTGGTGACCTATATGTAATTGGTAATTTCTTCCAATCAATGAGAATGGAAGATTATCAAGGAAAAGGACTGGACGCATTAGGAGAATTCCAAATCGGATCAATTGTTAATAATTGTAAGATTATCAATGATCAGAAAGATTTTGTGTCTAATTCTTTTGTGGGAAAGGTTTACGATTATAGATCTTTAGTTGAAGAGCAGGTTTATAAAATTAATTTTGATAAATATAAGATGTATAACGCTATTTTCCCTATGTGGGATAATACGCCACGAAGAAACAATAAAGACAATATTATTTTCGATGGAGCAACACCTGATTTATATAAACATTGGTTGCATGATATCATTGAAAACAATAGAAAAAGGACTGACCTTGATGAGAATCTTATATTTCTGAATTCTTGGAATGAATGGGGAGAGGGATCCTATATTGAGCCAGATAAAAGATATGGCTATGCATTTTTAGATGCGACAAAAGAAACAATAGAAAATTCCAGGACGTAAAATAGGTACTATTAGAAAAAGGACTAACATCGTTTGCATGCAAAAATTAAAATATAGATCAGAAACATCATATGTATTTGGACTAATACTGGAAAGGCTAATGTATCTATGCATATTTATTACAGTGTTTATTGATACATTATTTGACAGCTATTTTCCTACATCCTACACTGGTAGCATTCTACCAATTGTATCTATAATAACTCTTATTTATATCATTATTTTTTTCTTTTGTTCTTTTTTTCCGCTCAGGATAAACGGCTATTCTGTTTCCCGTATGCTTGTTTGCCTTGTGTCGTTGATTTTTTTCTGGATATCGTACCATACATGTGAAAATATGACACTGTTGAAGATATTTTTAATAGCAATATCAACTCAGGCTTTAAACTATCAGAGACTTGTGAAAACATTTTTCTATGGAAATCTGTTTGGAATTCTTTTCGTTGTAACACTAAATAAAGTTGGATTGATAAGGGAGAATACTTTTTACAGGGATGATGCAATTCGTCACTCGCTTGGTTTTTTGAATCCCAATACACTAGCTTTTCATATACTTGTTTTAGCAATAGCCTTCTTTGTATTAAGAAAACAGATACACAATATTGTAGATATAATTGTTCTATTAGCATTGCTGATTTTTACTTATCGAGTCACTAATAGTAATACGACATCGTTGGTTTTGGCTTTATTGCTTGCATTCTCATTTATTCCATATGCATCGAAGGAATTAGAGGAAAAAGAGTCATTCTTTTATAAAATTTTTAAAGGATTCTTGGTTATATTAGCTATTATTGCAGTAGGTTTTACAATCTACACAATAAGAAATTTTAACTCTAATTCCATTGTTTTTAAGTTGGGAACTACTTTTTATCAAAGATTCACACTTTCTATAACTGCTTTACAAAGATATAGTATTAGACCATTTGGAAACAAGATCCAATTTTATACAAATTCATATCTGGAGATGCATCCATTTTCACTTCACGAACACTTTACTATAGATAATGGCTATGTATTTACACTGCTATTATATGGCTTAGTCCCATCGGTAATACTTTTGATTATTACAGTATTATCCATAAAAAATGCATCAAGAGTGAGATTTTATGAAGTGCTGATAATGATTTCTTTGATATTTATATATTCAATTGCTGAAACAGGATTCATGAATAATACATGTGGTATCTTTGCGTTTTGCTTTGCATTCTGTGATCCGATAAGAAATTCACGTTTTATACACAAGGATCGAGTGAAAGTTAGAATTGCATTGCCTGAGACGTAATAATATAAGATTATTTATAAAAGGAAATTTAATGAATATACTATATGTTGGGTATGAAAAGGGACTTAATGGAGGCAGCAGATCACTAATTAACCTAATATCGCATTTGGAGTGTGATTTGAACAATAATATATATGTGTTGACTTCATTTGGAGAAGGTCCCTTTTTTGATGAATTGCAGAAACACCGAGTTACTGTAATTGTAAAAAAATACTATCCCTGGATTTTACACAAATCAGAAGATAATAAGTGGGTGAAACAAAAAATAAAATATCGATATGCAAAATCTATAATTAACAATATTGTGGGTAAACAAATAGCGAATTTTATTAAAGATAAAGATATTCAAATAATTCATACAAATTCATCAGTTATAAATATCGGAGGTATAGCGCATAAATACAGTGGTGTTTATCATATATGGCATATTCGTGAATTTGGTGATCTGGATTTTGGCATGTATCCCTTGCTATCACGAAAAGAAACATATGGCTTTATGAATCGCAATGCAGATGTATTTGTCGCTAATTCTATAGCAGTTGCAGAGCACTATACGTTGTTGGATAGAACTAGAATGATGGTAATATACAACGGAGTGGATTCTAACAACGTTATTAAGTATCATACGCATCACGAAAATATCAATATATTATTAGCTGCAAGATATGAGCCTTCAAAGGGACAAGATGATGCTTTTAAGGCTTGTCGACAGTTGCTGAAGGAGGGGTATCAGAATTTTCATATTTTCTTTGCTGGGTCAGGCTACCCATCCGCTGTTGATCATGATATTCAGAAATACGTAAGCTTGTTAGGGAATGTTAATAACCTTCCTGAACTTCGGAAAAAGATAGATATTGAGTTAGTGTGTTCGAGGTGTGAGGCTTTTGGAAGGGTTACTGCTGAAGCGATGTTAAGTAAAATCGCAGTTATTGGGACAAGATCAGGTGGAACACCTGAGTTAATACAAGATGGAGTAACTGGTCTATTGTATGAATCTGGAAACTATTCCGAGCTGTGCCATAAAATAGAATATTTAATAGATAATAATGAAATAAGAGTTCAACTTGGTTGCAATGCACAAAATTATGCAATTGAACACTTCACGGATGACATATACTTCAATAATATTAATACGTTATATCAGCAAGCCTTATCGAGTGATAATAGAAGTGGAGGTTGAATGTCTATTGTGAGAGCTGATGAGGTATTTCGTAATTTATGTTGATGCATGATAATATGTGTCCAAAAAGTAGTCGAATAATATTATGGAGATAAGTAGAACAAAAAATACGAAACGTAATATTTTTTGGGGCGTGATAAATAAATTAATAACCTTAGTATTGCCTTTCCTTACTAGAACGGTGATGATTCGAACACTTGGTGCTGAGTATTTAGGGCTAAATAGTCTGTTTAGTTCAATTCTGCAGGTGCTTAATCTTACAGAATTAGGTTTTAGTAGCGCTATCGTATATAGCATGTATAGGCCAATTGCTGAGAATGACAAGGATTCCATTTGCGCGTTATTAAACGCTTTTAGAAAAATTTACAAAATCATCGGAGTTGCTATACTCGCAGCTGGATTATCGTTGCTTCCTTTTTTACCGCATCTTATACATGGCTCAGCCCCGAAAGATATCAATATTTATTATGTCTATTTAGTATATTTATCTAATACAGCAATAAGCTATCTTCTTTACGCATATAAAACAGCACTACCGAATGCATTTCAAAGGGTGGACGTCATCAGCAATATTACATCGATTACGTTAGGCGGAATGTATATATTGCAGATAGTGATATTAATAGGTATCAAGCAATATTATCCATATATTATTATTCTTCCGATTTGTACGGTGGTTAATAATATTATCACATCCAAATATGTGGACAAAAACTATCCTGAATTTAAATGTAGAGGAACTTTATCGAGTAAGCAAAAGAATGAAATTAAGGAAAAGGTAGTAGGTCTATTTATCAATAGAGTTTGCCAAACAACACGGAATTCACTAGATAGCATTTGTACGTCTGCATTTTTAGGTCTTACAATAACTGCAATGTATAATAATTATTTCTATGTAATTTCAGCCCTCACTGGAGTATTTGGCGTATTAACTCAAGCTATGACGGCTGGAGTGGGAAATAGTATTGTGGTAGAAAGCATTGATAAGAACTATAACGACTTAAGAAAGATTAACTTTATATATATGCTATTATCTGGGTGGGCTACAATATGTATGATAGTATTATATCAACCGTTTATAAAATTGGCTTTTGGAGAACGGTACCTATTTCCTTTTGCTGTAGTGATTGAGTTTTCTATATATTTCTATATTCTCCGAATGGGAGATATCAGAGGGCTTTATTCCGATGCCGCAGGTCTTTGGTGGGAAAATCGTTACAGAGCAATTGCAGAATCCGTTGCTAATATCGTGCTGAATATTGTGCTCGTACAATTTTGGGGAGTACATGGAATCATCATAGCTACTCTGATTTCCTTATTTATTATCAACTTTATTTTAGGCTCACAAATTGTATTTAAGTACTATTTTAAAAATGGAAAGATTAGAGAATATTTTAAAGGTCATGGCATTTACTTTACCGTGACAGCTGCGGTTGCTTCGGTGACTATATGGATTTGCAACAGAATCAATGTTGGGTTAGTAATAGGTTTTTTCATTAAACTTGGAATCTGCTGTACCGTGCCAACTTTTCTTTATATACTTATTTACAGAAATACAAAGATCTATAAGGATGCAGTACCGTGGATTCTTGGAAAGTATAGGCTCGAGAAAAAACTCGGATTTTTACTAAAGTAGTTAGCAATGATGGCACTTAACATCCTTTTTTATCATGGGTTGAGGAAGGGGAAATGATGAACATCGCAGTAGCAGGAACCGGATATGTCGGCTTGTCATTAGCCACCTTACTGTCACAGCATAATCATGTGACAGCCGTTGATATTGTTCCGGAGAAAATCGAAAAATTAAATCGTTGGCAGAGTCCGATCCAGGACGAGTATATTGAAAAGTTCTTCAAAGAGCATGAGGAGAGAGGTCTGGATCTGCATTTTGCTTTGAATACACAGGATGAGGACAATCCATCCAATGAAGTGTATCATGACGCAGACTTTGTAGTCATTGCAGCACCGACAAATTACGATAGCCAGAAGAATTTTTTTGACACTTCAGCAGTCGAGTCTGTCATCGAACAGGTGTTGAGATGCTCTGACAGGGCAATGATGGTGATCAAGTCTACAATCCCTGTTGGATACACAAAGTCTGTTCGAGATAAGTATCACACGAACCGCATCTTGTTCAGCCCGGAGTTTCTGAGAGAGTCCAAGGCTTTGTACGATAACCTTTATCCAAGCAGGATCATTGTTGGTACTGATGATTCAACAAGAGATATTGCAGAGGCGTTTGCTGGGTTACTTAAAGAAGGTGCAGAAAAGAAAGATGTTGAAGTCCTGACGATGGGATTCACAGAAGCAGAGGCGGTGAAGCTCTTTGCCAATACGTACCTTGCTCTCCGTGTATCTTATTTCAACGAACTTGATACC
>ONOZ01000177.1 GCA_900319595.1 uncultured Bacteroidales bacterium
CAAATAATATTTGTAACTTTGCCGTTTAAAACAATAAATTTTTGATTTGAAAAAAATAGACAAACTCATATTAAAATCCTATTTAGGACCATTAGTATTGACTTTTTCTATATCAATGTTTGTATTGATTATGACTTTTCTTTGGCGAAAGATAGAAACATTGATAGGGAAGGGGTTAGAGTTTTCTACACTATTAGAGTTGTTTGTCTATGCCGCAGCAACAATGGTGCCAATGGCGATGCCGTTGAGTATTCTTTTAGCATCTATTATGACAATGGGCAATTTCGGGGAAAAATACGAGTTGGTAGCAATGAAAAGTGCCGGATTGTCTTTGTGGAGAGTTTTTAGACCGCTATGGATATTGTCTATAATATTTTCTATTGTTGCTTTTTATTTTGCAAGTTTTGTTATACCTACGGCAGATTTAAAAGTTAAACAACTAGCAGATGATATAAGGGATAAGAAACCTGCAATAAATATACGTCCTAACGAATTTTATAATCAAATTTCTTCGTATGTGATTCGTATTGACTCCAAGGACAAAAAAACAAATAAAATGTATGGTATTCTTATCTACAATCATAGCAAGGAAATGGGGAATGTAGAGGTCATCAAGGCAGATAGTGGATATATGTATTCAGCAGAAAATAACCAGACGATGATTTTTAAACTTTATAGTGGAGAAGTGTTTTCTGAGGATATAAAAGGTGATAATTATAGTACAAGACCTCTTACTAGGATAAGTTTTAAAGAGCAGATATTGAGGTTTGATGTAAGCGATTTTGCTCTGCAAGAAAGTGATAAGGAGAAATATTCAGATTTTTATAAGGTTATAGATATTTCTAAATTGTATTCACGCATAGATTCCTTGCAAAAGGATTTGATAAATAATAAAGAAAATTACTTGAAATATGTGCAAAATAAATTGAATGTTAGTAAAATAGAGAAAGACTCTCAAATCGCAAATATAACTTATGATTTTTACAAAGATTATCCCCTACTTGATAAAAACAAAAGAATGGAAACTGATTCCAAAAGCAAAGAGTCGTTGTTTTATATGCTTGAGGATTATGACAATAGAATGAAAATGCAAGATTACGATAGAATTTACATCAATAAACATTGGATAGAATTTTATAGAAAGTTTACTTTGTCAATTGCTTGTATAATTCTGTTTTTTATAGGAGCACCATTGGGTTCTATAATAAGGAAAGGTGGGTTGGGGATGCCTGTTGTGGTGTCTATAATTGCATTTGCACTTTATTATGTAATTGGAATGATAGGTGAGAGTTCTGCAAAAAGCGGTAGTATGTTGCCTTTGATTGCTATGTGGTTATCCTCTATCATTTTTTTCCCATTAGGATTATTGCTTACGTTAAAAGCAACTTCGGATAGCAAGGTATTTTCGGCAGAAAATTGGCAGAAAATAATTGTAAAGTTAATTAATTATTGTAAATTTGTAAAACGAAAAGAGTAAAATAAAGAAAAAATGAATATATTGCAATTTTGTTACAAGCCTCCCTTTCCTGCAGTAGATGGTGGTACAATAGATATGTACAGCATAGGTCAAGGGTTTACTAATTTAGGACATAGGGTTAAGGTATTGACATTTTTTTCGGATAAGAATCCTTTTGATTTGAGCTTGATGCCACAAAATTACCTTGATACCTATACCCCAGAAGGAGTTTATGTGAATCTAAAACCAAATGTATTCGATGCTTTGCTATATGTATTCATTGCACGAAGTTATATTGTAGAAAGATTTATTTCTTCTAAAATGAAAAATAAACTAATCAACCTACTACAACACTCTGATTTTGATATAGTTCAGATAGAAAGTATAAATTTAGTTCCTTATATACCTACTATTAGGCAATTCTCTGATGCTAAGATTTCTTTTCATTGTCCAAATGTAGAGCATTTGATATGGCAAAGAATTTACAAAAACGAAAAACGCAATATTCTCAAACGTTGGTATTTCAAGAATACAGCACAAAATATGAGATACTATGAACAAACTCATATTAACGACTTTGATATAATATTTCCTGTAACTCAAATTGATGCAAATTATTTTAAAAATATGGGTTGTAAAAAGCCTTGCAAGGGTGTGCCTATTGGTTTTGATATTCCTGAGGATTTGCCAGATGTAATAGAAGAAGAAAATTCTCTATTCCACATTGGAAGTATGAATTGGTTTCCTAACGAGCAAGGTATCAAATGGTTTTTAAATGATGTTTGGAAAGAAATTCTGAGAATCTCTCCAGAGGTAAAACTTTACCTAGCAGGACGTCATATGTCTTCATATTTTACAAGTGGGGAATGGCAAAATGTAAATATACTAGGAGAAGTTGCAGACAGTATCGCCTTTATGTGTAGCAAACAGATAATGGTAGTGCCCTTATTGAGTGGTAGCGGAATTAGAATCAAAATTTTAGAAGCCATGTCGTTATCAAAAACCGTCGTTGCAACGACTATTGCTGCCGAAGGTATAATGTATGAAAATGGCAAGAATATTCTTATAGCCGACACTCCGCAAGAGTTTGCTGTGACTATAAAAAAACTTGTAGATGATAGGGATTATTGTAAGCAAATAGGACAAAGTGCTGCTGAATTGATAAGAGAAAAATATGCTACTAATGTTGTTGCACAAGAAATAATTGATGAATACGATAAACTTTTGAATGATTAAACAAATATGAAGATTCTTGTTTTTTTACCGCGTTTTCCATATCCTTTGAACAAAGGAGATAAACTTCGTGCGTTTAATCAAATAAAAGAATTATCTAAAAATAATGATATATATTTGTTTGCTCTGTCTAATAGGCAAATTAAAAATAGCGAAATAAATATATTAAAAAATTATTGCAAAGATGTACGTATAGAAAAATTATTATTAATAGGTAGGTTATTGTCTTTAGTTTTATGTATTTTCAATAAATTGCCATTACAAGTTGCTTTATTTACAACATTTTTAGCAAAAAGACATTTTATCAATTATTATAAAAAGCTTGAACCAAATGTCGTCTATTTTCAATTTGTTAGAAGTGGAGAATATGCAAAACTTATTAAAAAGCAATGTGGAGAGGATAGACCAAAATTAGTTTTGGATTTTCAAGACTGTCTATCCATGAATATGTTTAGACGTGCAGAGATTTCCAAGACATTGATAAAATTACTTTTGATGCAAGAAGTTAAACGCTTACGCGACTATGAAAACTGTATGTTTGATGTTGTTGATACACTTACGATAATAACTCAACAAGATAGGGGTTGTATTATATCACAAAGACGCAAAGAGGTAAAAATCATAGAAAATGGTGTAGATAGAAAGTATTTTGAATACAAAGGAAACTGTAAAAAGCAATTCGATATAATCTTTTCAGGTAATATGTCCTATAAACCAAATGTCGTGGCAGCACAATATTTGATAAAGAATATAATGCCATTGGTTTGGAAGAAAAATAAAAATGTTAATGTATGTTTGGCGGGGAGCAATCCATCAAAAGAGGTTAGAGAGTTAGCAAATGAGCATGTTATGGTTACTGGTTGGGTAGAAGATATGCGGGAATACTATGCTAAGAGTTTGATATTCATTGCACCAATGCAGATAGGAACGGGATTGCAAAACAAATTATTGGAAGCAATGGCAATGATGTTACCGTGTGTTACGACACCGCTTGCAAATCATGCACTTAAGACAAAAGAAAACGAACATATATTAGTAGGACAGAGTGCAACCGATTTAGCAAATCATATTTTGGCGTTATTAAAAAACTCTTCGTATAGGTATAACATAGCAAAAAGTGGAAATAATTTTGTAAAAGAAAACTATTCCTGGCAAATATCAACTGCAAGATTAGAAAAACTATTGAGAGGTTAAGATTTTGTAAAAATTATAGAAAAACTTTTTTATTATAAAACTTTTTCATAACTTTGCAAAAAGAAATGGATATCCTATAGTATCTTTTTAAGGCATAGAAATAACAAATAAAAGATAAAAAAATATGTTTGCAAAGAAAATTTACGTAGATAGACGTAAGCAATTGAAAAAAGACGTTTCTAAAGGCTTAATTCTTATAGTTGGAAACTCTGATACGGCATTTAATTATCAAGCCAATACTTACTCTTTTCGTCAAGATTCTACATTTCGCTATTTCTTTGGATATGATTTGCAAGGTTTGGTTGGTGTAATTGATGTTGAAAGTGGCGAAGAGTATCTTTTTGGCGAAGAAGTTAGTATTGATGATATTATTTGGACAGGCCCCGTTCCTACATTAAACGAAAGAGCAAAGGCTATTGGTGTTAAAAATTCCGGTACGATAAAAGATTTGCGTAACTTGATAGATAAGGCTGTTTTTGCAGGAAGAAAAGTGCATTTTGTGCCACAATATAGACGTGAAAACGTAGAATTTGTGGCAGATTTACTGCATATAAATAGCGAGTACATTGCTGCATACGTTTCAGTGGAACTGATAAACGCCTGCGTAAAACAACGTTCAATTAAAAGTGAAGAAGAAATTGTTGAGATAGAAAAAGCGATTGCGACTGCCTACGATATGCATACTACTATGATGCATATGGCAAAAAAAGTCGGGACTTATGAGTATCAAATTGCTGGTACAATGGAAGGTATTGCACTTGCAGGTGGAGGTCCAGTATCTTTTCCAATTATTTTAACAACTCACGGAGAGATATTGCACGGACATGACCATAGTTTGAAAATTAAAAAAGGTAGAATGATAGTTTCAGATGCTGGTTGTGAGAATCCAATGGGCTATTGTTCAGATATAACTCGTTCAGTACCAGTTGGAGGAAAATTTGACGATAGGCAAAAAGCAATATATCAGGCGGTGTTAGACGCACAACTATTGGTATTTGACCTTTGTAAGCCAAATGTAAAATATTCAGATATTCACAAAGCAGCAGTTCAGAAGTTAGGCGAAGGCTTGAAGTCAATAGGCTTGATGAAAGGCGATATACACGAAGCAGTTGAACAAGGAGCAATGGGAATGTTTATGCCACATGGTTTAGGACACATGATGGGTTTAGATGTACATGATATGGAAAACTATGGTGAGAATTATGTTGGGTATGATAAGAAAAATGTTCGCTCTACACAGTTTGGTTTAGCATCATTACGTCTTGGCAGGGAATTACAAACAGGTTTTGTTATAACAAATGAACCGGGTTGCTATTTTATTCCTGCACTTATTGACAAATGGAAAGCAGAAAAGAAATGCTCTTCGTTTATCAATTATAAAGAAATTGAGAAGTTCAAAGATTTTGGCGGTATTAGAATAGAGGACGATGTTTTAATTACCAGCAATGGTTGTCGTCTTTTGGGCAAGCCAATACCTAAGACGGTAGAAGAGGTAGAAAACGAGATGGCTCGTTAAAATACCTTATGATAATTACATAAAAACATGGTAAGAAAATATTTCATTTTTTTTATTCTCATTCTGGGAGTAGGGTTATCAAACCTTACTGCCCAGTTTGTTTATGAGAATAGGGTATATTCACCTCTTATTAAAACGGTTATGTTGCATAAAATGGGAGATGTGCTATCTACGCCAATACTTATCTTAAATAAAAATGAAAGATTGCAATTAGAATTTGACGAACTAAGAGAAGATACTCGCCGATATGAGTATACATTAATTCATTGCAATAGCGACTGGACTAAAAGTGAATTAGAATACAACCAATATTTAGAAGGCTTTGAAATACAACCGATTGAAAATTACGAAAATTCATTTAATACGGTTCAACGCTATGTCCATTATTCTCAAACAATACCTTCAAAAGATATGAGTCTAATCAAAAGTGGCAATTACATAATTAAGGTTTTTACAGAGGGTAATGAGGACCATGTTATATTGACTCGCAGAATGTATGTTATGGAAGATTGTAGTGATATTGAATTGGAAATCAAACCTTCTTCTATAGCATCTCTATTAAAAACTCATCAAGAAGTCAATGTTAGGGTTAAAGGTAAAAATGGCAAGTTTTTTCCTAATCCTGAGCAGTTTATGAAAACTATTATCATGCAGAATAATAATGACAATAATGCTCAGATACTCAAATTGAGAGGAATGTCTGGAGATAGAATAGACTATTCGTTTGATAATAGTAATCAATTTGATGGAGGTAATGAATTTCGTTTTTTTGACTTTACTTCTTTGCGTTTAAGGACACAATATATCGCAAAATACGATTTCTTTGAGAATCACAATCAAGTTTATCTATTGGAAGAGCGATTGAAAAATAAACTTCCTTATACTTATGATAAAGATTTGAATGGAAATTTCTATGTTCGCAACGAATATGACGATAATTCAGCGATAACTTCCGACTATGCTTGGATACACTTTACTTATCCTGTACCTATGACGTTGGAAGGCTCCTATCATATTATTGGACAGATGAATGATTGGCACGTAAATTCTCAAAACCAAATGCAATTTATAGATGGTAAATATAGACTGTCAATGTATTTGAAACAAGGTTATTATAACTATCATATAGCATTTAAACATGGCGGAGAAAAATCGTATTCTACCATTCAAACCGAAGGCAGTTTTTCTCAGACCAATAATGTTTATACGGTTTTGGTATATTATAGGGATTTTGCAGACAATTACGACCGAATTGTAGGGACTTACACTTTGGAATACAATAGATAACATAGTTGGGGAGGTTTTCATACATTTAAAGTTTTCTTTTCTTTTTGTTGATATATAAAAAATATTGTACCTTTGCAAATTATTTTGAATATTTAATTATATGAGTGTGTTTAGTGTAGAAAGTAAGAATAAATTTGATATATTTAGTAAGGACTTTTGGGTGAAGATTATCATCATGACTATTGCTATATGGATAGTTTCATTTACAGGATTGGTAACTTCGCACGATGGACCTCACTATCTACTATTGGCAGCATTGATTATTAGTTTATTGAACGCATTTTTACGTCCCATTCTATCTTTCATATCTCTGCCTTTGGTTGTTTCTACTTTTGGAATATTTATGTTAGTAATCAATGCCATCATTATATTATTGACAAGTGCATTATTAGGAGAACATTTTATTATTTCTGGCTTCGGGAACGCTTTTTTCTTTTCTATCATTGTTACTATTCTGACTTCTATAATGAACTTGCCAAGAAAAATTAAGAAAGTTCAGAATCACATGTTTAATAACGAAGGGCAGGATAATCATATCCACCAATCAAGGAACGAAAATACTAATCAAGATACAAACTCCACTACTTCTAATCGTTTTGATGAAAATCCTTTTAATGATAATCCACAAGATAAAAATTATACGGATTATGAAGATGTGAATTAGTTATGTGTAATATTTAGTATGTAGAATAGAGTATGTAAAAATGGAATATAAACTATGGAAATTTGCAGAACTGTTAATGAACTTACAAATACAATAGAGCAAGTTAAACAGCAACATAAAACTATAGGAATTGTGCCAACCATGGGAGCCTTACACGAGGGACATATATCATTATTCAAACGTGCAAGAGCAGAGAATGATATTTTTGTATCAAGTATATTTGTCAATCCCGTACAATTCAACAGTAACGAAGATTTCGAAAAATATCCTAAGAGCGAAGACGAAGATTTGGCTATATTAGAACAAAATGGTTGTGATATTGCGTTTGTTCCAACGGCAGAAGAAGTTTATAAAGGTGAAACTCTCGAGCATTGGTCGTTTGGTTCTTTAGAGGAAGTAATGGAAGGCAAGCAGCGTCCTGGACATTTTTCGGGTGTTGCTAATATAGTATCGCGTCTTTTCACATGGACGAAGGCAGATAGGGCTTATTTTGGCGAAAAGGACTATCAACAAATAATGATTATCAAAGATATGGTGCGTCAAATGGAAAGCAAGATTGAGATTGTGTCATGTCCTATTTATAGAGAAGAAGATGGGTTGGCTGCATCTTCAAGAAACAAACGTCTTTCCAAAGAAGCCCGTACTATTGCTCCTAAAATACATGAGATTCTCACAAAATCGTATTCTCAAAAGGAGTTTTTGTCGCTAACGCAGATAAAATCTTTTGTTGAAAGTGAATTTAAAAAGTATAACGAGTTTGAATTAGAGTATTTTATATTAGCTGATGGAGATACATTGCAACCCGTGAGAATTAAAGAGCAGAGTCAAAACATTATAGGTTTTGTTGCAGTTTGGTTAGATGGAGTTCGTTTGATTGATATTCAAAAATATTAAAACAATATATAAAGACATGAAGCAGATTATTGAATGTGTGCCTAATATTTCCGAAGGCAACAACCAAGCAATCATAGACCAAGTGGTCGCAGAGATAGAAAAAGTTGAAGGAGTCAAACTTTTGGACGTTGATCCGGGTAAAACAACTAACCGTACAGTTATTACGTTTGTTGGAGAGCCAGAGCAAGTTTGTGAAAGTGCTTTTCGTGTAGTTAAAAAAGCACAAGAGTTGATAGATATGAGAGGGCATCATGGCGATCATCCTCGTTTTGGTGCTACTGACGTATGTCCGTTGATTCCAGTGGCAAATATAACTATGGAAGAGGTAGTTGAATATGCTAGAAAATTAGCACAAAGGATTGCAACTGAATTAGAAATTCCCATTTATTGTTATGAATCTGCTGCTTACAAACCTGAAAGAAAGAATTTGGCAGTTTGTCGTCAGGGAGAGTATGAAGCATTAAAGGATAGAATATCTTTGGAAGACCAAGCACCTGATTTTGGTCCAAAACAATGGAATGAGAAAGTTGCTAAAAGTGGAGCAACGGCTGTTGGTGCAAGAGATTTTTTGTTGGCTGTAAATTACAACCTTAATACCACATCTACACGCCGTGCTAATGCTATTGCTTTTGATGTTAGGGAAAAAGGTCGCCCTAAAAGAGAAGGTGGTAAACCTAATGGCAAACCAATATTGGACGAAAACGGCAAAAAGATTTGGATTCCTGGAACTTTGAAAGGTACAAAGGCTATTGGTTGGTATATAGAAGAATATGGTATTGCCCAAGTATCAATGAATATTACTAACGCCACACAAACACCACTTCATATTTGCTTTGATGAGGTTTGTAAGAAAGCACAGGAAAGAGGAGTTAGAGTTACTGGAGTTGAGGTAGTTGGTTTGGTTCCCAAAAAGACACTTATTGATGCAGGGAAGTATTATTTGGCTAAGCAACAAAGAAGTCTTGGTGTTAGCGAGGCTGAATTGATAAAGATTGCCATAAAATCTATGGGTCTTGACGATTTAAAACCATTTAACCCACAAGATAAAGTTATTGAATATTTGATTGAAGACCATAATGCTAAACAATTAGTTAATATGACTTGCAAAGAATTTGCCGATGAAACAGCAAGTGAAAGTCCTGCACCTGGTGGCGGAAGTATTGCTGCTTATTGTGGTGCTTTGGCAGCAAGTTTGGGAACTATGGTTGCAAATCTATCTTCTCATAAGCCAGGTTGGGACGACAGATGGGAAGAATTTTCAGTTACTGCCGAAAAAGGTCAAGCGTTGAAAGATGAATTACTACACCTTGTTGATGAAGATACTAACGCTTTCAATAAAATAATGAATGCATTCTCTCTTCCAAAGAAAACTGACGAAGATAAAGCCATTAGAAAGCAAGCAATCCAGGATGCAACCAAATATGCAATAGAGGTTCCTTACCGTACGTTACAAAAATCAAGAGAAACTTTTGAAATATGTAAATTGATGATAGAGACAGGTAATCCTAATTCAATAACAGACGGAGCGGTTGGAATTTTATGTGCAAAGGCTGCTTGTGTTGGAGCATTTATGAATATGAAAATCAATTGTGGCTCTTTGGAAGACAAGCAATTTGTTGATGATATTTTACAAAAAGGTCAGCAAATAGTAAATGAGGCTAATGAGATTGAAAAACAATACACAGAGATAGTACTTTCTAAAATCTAATAACTATCTTATTTTAAAGAGATTAGAAGGCTATAAAATAATCACGCAAAAGAAAAAATCCTTTTGAGAAAATAATTTTTTATTCACTCAGAAGGATTTTTTCTTTTTGCAATGTATGAAAAATATCTTTCTAACTTCATTGCAATGCAATATAACAAGGTAGAAATTCCGCAAGAAACTGACAATAAAAAAGCATTGCAAGATACTGTTTTATTGAAAAAAAACAATACAGGAAGTAAAAAAAATAAAAAAATATTTATACTATGTCACAAATTGACATAATTAGACTATACTTTTGCAAATAAAATAAAATGTTTAACAATTAAAAAATAGGAGAAAAAATTATGACGACTATAATTTTAGTAATTGGAATAATTATGATGTGGTTAGAAATAGG
This sequence comes from uncultured Bacteroidales bacterium, assembly GCA_900319595.1. Lineage (GTDB taxonomy): Bacteria > Bacteroidota > Bacteroidia > Bacteroidales > P3 > Scybalousia_A. The sequence goes on from ONOZ01000177.1 coordinate 10,350, forward strand.
AGCAAACTCTCATAAAAATTTGAAATAGTAGTAAAGAACTTACTAATATTTATCGGTTTTTAGAATATAGATACCGAGAAAATTCGGTATCTATATCTTTTCATAAATAAGATAATATTTATATCTTATTTTAATCTTTTTAGTAAAATTTCTTTTAATTCTTTGATTTCTTTTGTTTGCTCTTGTATAGCAATTGCAAGCAAAGATTTTAATTCATCGGTTTCTTTTCTTAAAGATAATATTTGTTCTGCTTGTGTAATAGGCAGATTATATGCACTACGCAC
>ONOZ01000239.1 GCA_900319595.1 uncultured Bacteroidales bacterium
CGTTAAGAGTGTTCGTCTGCCCGTTTCCATAAAAACTCGAATCGGTTACAGTGAAAAGCACACGCATATCTCGGACTTCTGCGAGGAATTGCAAGATTGCGGCATCCAACTCTTAACTATTCACGGTAGATACAAACAACAATTGTATAAAGGCTCTGCTGATTGGACTCAAATCAGTAAAGTCAAAAATAATCCCAGAATTAAAATCCCTATCTTCGGTAATGGCGATATCGATTCCCCGCATAAGATGCTCGAATACAGAAATCGTTACGGCGTTGACGGAATTCTGATCGGTAGATACGCAATTGGTCGCCCTTATATCTTCAAACAGTGCCATCAGTTACTCAAAAACGAAAATTTATATCAGCCAACAATTCAAGAAATAGTGAAAATAGTTCAGCAACATCTAGATATGATGGTTGCGAATCATGGAGAATTTCGTGCAATTACTGTAATGAAGAAATTTTATTCTAAATATTTTAACTCAATTCCTGATTTTAAACAAACAAAACTTCAACTTATGACAGCAAAATCACAAGTTGAAGTCGTAAATATTCTGAATAAAATAATAAATTCTTAAACGCTAACTTTCTTTATTGAAATAGAATTTGTAATATCTCAATCCCTTGTCCTCATCTTCGCCAATCTCCACCATTTCTCTCTGTCCATGGATGTAAATAGTGAAATTCTTATCCAATTTTATCACACTACGCAAATATCTTGAGGCACGCTTTAACGCTTCTTCGTTCATAATGAAATTATTCTGCAAATCAAAGCCGTTTTCACTCTCATACTGGCGTTTAAATTTGAGAAATGCGTCCTTAAATTCGTCATCACCGAACACTTTTGAGCAATAAGTATCATCATCAAAGTTTTTGTTCTCGTGGAAAAAGGTTTGGTTGCGGTTAAGTAAGTCAGCCTGGTCAATTTTGGTCATTTCATACTCCTGAGGTAAGTATTCAGTTACGAAATCCCTGCAGATATTGAGCATATTATTGGTATTAAAATAAGAATCCTGCCGTTGAGCCAAATTTAAAAACTCATCAACCCAATAGACAGCCTCATTTCCTCTACTAATTGTATCAACGGTTGCAACAATGTAGCCATCTTCTGCCTCCTTATTAAATATTAAACAACCCTTATCTAGTTTATTTATATCTATTCCTTCGTCTGATTCTATTGAAAACTCATCTTGTCTTGGATAAATCTTTAAATAAGTTTGTCTTGTCTCGCTTTTGAAGATTCCTACTGCATTTACAATCTCTCCATCTAAATAACAATTTTGTAAATACGTAACATACAATTCTCCTGCTTTAATATTAGGGTGCAAACTCACATCATACAAATGTCTTGCTATATCACACGAAGACGAATACAGATTTTCGGTTGGATTTTCAAATATTTGGCTAACCGCAGTATAGACTTTGTTGTTATTAAACCCTCTTTCGTCAGAGAAAACATAGTATTGCGAACCTTTAAATGGCGAAGTAAAATACTTTAATAGCACACCGCTAATATCACTATTCAAAATATAGGGTGATTTACTCAAATGCAAACTCTCGTTATTTGCTTTATTGCCTACTCTATGCAGAACCAAACGTTCAAGAGTAGCATCATCACATGTCATCATAGTCTTTTAAATTTTTAGTGAGCAAAGATAACAAAAATTTTTTATATTGGTTATGTTATAAATAATATATTTTTTATCTTTGCAGTGTTAAAATAGAAAAAATATATGAAAAGAATAGTTTTTATCACATTAGGGTTACTTATATATGGTAGTGTGTTTTGTCAATTATCGGATTCTGTCAATGGTATTAGTATGGAGGAGGTTTATTATGAAAATGGATGCAAAAAATTCTCTATTGGTCAATACCCTCAAGCACTTTATTGGTTTGAAAAAGGAATTGAGCAGGGTCCTATGTACGAAGAAAATTATTATGGTGCCTCAAAAGTTTATTTTCTTTCCACAGAAATGGTTTGGGCTGTGATGTACGGCGAGTTATTTATGATTTTGTCGCAAAGTGATTCATTACAAGCAGAAATCTCGCAAGAATTGTTTGAGGCTTATTTTGATGCATTCACTTTAAATAAAACAAACGCTGTTGCTAAATTTGATAGTGATATAATAATATATAGTGATAGTTTTGAAAGACGTAATAAATTTCCACAAGTTTTTGATAATCTTATGAGCGAATCAGCAAAGGGTATAAGGTTTATTGATATTTCTACTTTAATAACTATTCGTCAAAAATTCTTGTCGTTATTGAAGTCCAAACATTCGGACTTTCATAATACTTTATTTGCTTACTGGGACAAGATTATATCAATCGGTCATTGGCAGGCATATAATTATTGGTTGTTTGCTTATGGAAATAGAAGTGAGTCAGCAACTTGGGCGAGGGAAAATAGGCAAAAGTGGAATGATTTCTTGTCGTGGAAAGATAAAAATTCAATACAATTATCTGATACTGAGAAGTTTTCTCGCTATTTGATGGAGTAGGTTTTTTGTTGTATGGTTGTATAGACAAATCAAATGAAAAAAATAAAGTCCGATGTGATGTTATCTTCATAATCGGACTTTTTAATTGATTAAAATGTGGTATTGTAAATTTATTGTGTAATTTCGGTACTTTCTTTCTTTGTTTTGGTTGGAGGAACAATAAAATCTATTATTTTCCCTTCGATATATATAAGAATTACACTGTATATAGGTAGACGGATATCACCACCAATTAAAAAAGAAGTTAAAGCGATAGTTGAATCTACTATAATTACAAGAGTACCAAGA
>ONOZ01000179.1 GCA_900319595.1 uncultured Bacteroidales bacterium
CATGTTATCATTGCTTCTATCTCTGGCAAGATGCGAATGCACTACATAAAGATTCTTCCGGGCGATAAAGTGCAGGTAGAAATGTCTCCGTACGATTTAACTAAAGGTAGAATAACTTATAGGCATAAATAATAAAAACAATAATAAAATGAAAGTTAGAACTTCTGTAAAGAAAAGATCTCCTGAATGTATAGTTGTAAGACGTAAAGGAGTAGTGTATGTAATCAACAAGAAGAATCCTAAGTTCAAACAAAGGCAAGGTTGATTAGTTGAGTTTATTAACCAATAAAAATATAAAAATCAAAAAACAGTTATTTAGTTTATGGCAAGAATTGCAGGTATAGACTTACCAAGGAACAAACATGGAGTTATAGGGTTGACTTATATCTATGGTATCGGACGTAGCAGTGCTGCAAAGATATTAGCAGAAGCGGGAATACCTGAAAATAAAAAGGTAAGTGAATGGAGTGATGATGAGCAAAATGCTATCCGTAATGTTATAAGCGAAAAGTATAAGGTTGAGGGAGACCTTAGAAGTGAAGTTCAAATGAACATAAAACGTTTAATGGACGTTGGATGCTATAGAGGTATTCGTCATCGTATGGGATTGCCGGTACGTGGTCAAAGCACAAAAAATAATGCAAGAACGCGTAAAGGTAGAAAGAAGACAGTTGCAAACAAGAAAAAAGCAACTAAGTAGTAATAATAGAGTTAATATTACAAGTTACGGACGCATAGGAATTAATAGATGTAGCTTGAAAATTGCAAGTTAAGAAAATGGCAAAAAATTCAAAACCGGTAAAGAAAAGAGTAGTAAAAGTTGAACCGCAAGGCAAAGCATTTATCTTTGCATCTTTCAACAATTGCATTATTTCATTGACCAATAATGCAGGTCAGGTTATTTCGTGGTCTTCGGCTGGAAAGATGGGTTTCAAGGGGTCAAAGAAAAATACACCGTATGCATCTCAAATGGCTGCAGCAGATTGTGCTAAAGCTGCGTACGATTATGGTTTGAGAAAAGTAAAAGTGTTTGTTAAAGGTCCCGGAGCTGGAAGAGAGGCCGCAATTAGAGAAATAAATACAAGCGGAATAGAAGTAATGGAAATAACAGATGTAACTCCATTACCTCACAACGGATGTCGTCCTCCAAAAAGAAGACGTGTATAGTGTTTAACGAAAAAATATTAAGAAGAAATGGCAAGATATACAGGACCTAAAACAAGAATTGCAAGAAAATTCAAAGAACCTATATTTGGTGCTGATAAATCATACGATAAGAAGAGCTATCCTCCTGGACAACACGGAGCAAATCGTAGGAAAAAACAGTCTGAATATGGAATTCAGTTGATGGAGAAACAAAAAGCAAAGTATACATACGGTATTTTGGAAAGACAATTCCGTAATTTGTTTGAGAAGGCTTCTCGTAAGGGTGGTGTAACAGGTGAAGTGTTGTTACAACTAATAGAATCGAGATTGGATAATGTAGTGTATCGTTTAGGTATAGCACGTACTCGTTCACAAGCCCGTCAGTTAGTTTCACATAGACACATTGTTGTCAATGGAAACGTTGTAAATATACCTTCATACCTATTAAGAGAAGGTGATGTTGTGGGAGTTAGAGAACGTTCTAAATCTTTGGAAGTTGTAACCGATTCACTTTCTTCAAGGGTTTCTTATTCTTGGTTGGATTGGGACAATGGCAAGATGGAAGGAAAGTTTAATAACTATCCACAGAGAGCAGATATTCCTGAGAACATAAATGAGCAGGCTATCGTCGAGTTGTATTCTAAATAATAAATAAAATATAAATATGGCCATATTAGCTTTTCAACAACCTGACAAGGTTATAATGATAGAATCCGATGATTTTAAAGGAAAATTTGAATTTCGTCCTTTAGAAAAAGGTTACGGGAGAACTATAGGAAATGCTTTACGTAGAGTACTTCTGTCTTCATTGGAGGGTTTTGCTATCACTTCAATTCGTATAGATGGTGTAAATCACGAATTTGATACAATTCATGGCGTTATAGAAGATATGACGGAAATAATTTTGAATTTGAAACGGATTCGTCTTAAACGACAAATTGAAGATGAGGAAAGTGAAGAAATATCATTTAAAATAGACGGTAAAACCATATTCAAAGCGGGAGACATCAACAAGTATTTGAATGCTTTTCAAGTGTTGAATACTGATGTCGAAATCTGCCATATGACACCGGACGAGAATAAAGAACTTCCTTCGTTGTCAATAACTATGAGAATAGAAAAGGGAAGAGGATATGTGCCGTCAGAGGAAAATGTAAAACATAACGACCCTATCGGAACAATAGCAATAGATTCTATATTTACTCCGGTAAAGAACGTTAGTTATTATGTAGACGAAAACTATCGTGTTGAGGATAAGACAGACTACGAGAAATTGACGTTTGAGGTAGAAACAGATGGTTCCATTTCTCCTAAGAATGCATTGAAAGAGGCAGCAATGATATTGATTAAACATTTTATGCTATTTTCAGATGAAAAGATTGATATCCAAACAGAAGTTAAAGATGAGGTAGATGATTTTGATGAGGAATCATTGCGAATCAGACAACTTTTGAAGTCTAAATTGGTGGATATGGATTTGTCTGTTAGAGCATTTAATTGTTTGAAATCAGCTGAGATAGAGACGTTGGGAGAATTAGTTGCTATTTCTAAAGCCGATTTATTGAAATTTAGGAATTTTGGAAGAAAATCTCTTTCAGAACTAGAGAGTTTAGTAAAATCAAGGGGCTTAGAATTCGGTATGGATATTTCGAAGTATAAATTAGAAGAAAAAGAGTAAAGATATGAGACACGGATGCAAAATAAATCATTTATCGAGAACGGCTGCACATAGAAGTTCAATGCTTTCTAATATGGCGGTTTCTTTGATAAAGGAGAAGAGAATAGAGACGACTTTGGCAAAAGCGAAGGCGTTGAGAAAATATGTAGAGCCTATAATAAACAAAAGTAAGGAAGACTCTACTCACCAAAGACGTATAGTTTTTGCATATTTGAGAGATAAAGAGGCGGTTACAGAATTATTCCGCGAGGTTTCTCAAAAGGTTGCTAATCGTAACGGTGGTTACACAAGAATTTTGAAAATTGGCAGACGTTTAGGAGATGGTGCTGAAATGGCAATGATGGAACTTGTTGATTACAACGAAAATATGCTTAAAGAAACTACCACTAAGAAAGCAAAATCTACTCGTAGAGGTGGTAGAAAGAAAGCCGTTGTAACAGAAGAAGTTGTAAAAGAAGAAACAGCAGC
>ONOZ01000182.1 GCA_900319595.1 uncultured Bacteroidales bacterium
GGGATTTGCAATTAACATTCTTTGAAAGCATAATAGGTGTTATTTGTATATTTTTTGCTTTCCTTTTAGACGATTACGTAGGAACTTATCGTACCTACTATTTTACATTTGCTATTTTACTGCTTTTGCATTTTTCTTTAACTTATATTCCTCGACTTATATTAACGACAATTACAGTCCATAGAGTCCATAAGGGGCAAATAGGATTCCCAACACTTTTAATTGCAAGTGATGAAAAGAAAGCCTTGAATCTTTATAAAGCAATTATCAATCAGGAGATATCTTCAGGCTACCAATTCAAAGGATTCATTACAATAAAAGAACAATCACTCAAACGATTGGAAAAGAAAATCAAGCACTTAGGAACAATTGACAAACTAAAAGAAATTATTGAAAAAGAGAAAATTGAAGAAGTTATCGTAATTTTGGACAAACAAGACGAAAACGAAATATATCACATAATATTCTCCATACAAGACCCAAGCATAGAGATTTTTATGCCATCGGACAGAAAAGATTTGCTTACAGGTAATATAAAGATGCGTGCAATTTTCTCTGTCCCATTAGTTAGAATTTCACAAAATCTTATGGAACCTTGGGAGTTCTCATTAAAACGAGCCTTTGATATTATTACGTCCTTGATTGCTATGATTGTAATAAGTCCTTTCTACATAATTACTGCAATAATAATTAAATGTACTTCCAAAGGGAATATTCTTTATGCCCAAGAACGTATTGGTAAAAACGGCAAACCTTTTAAAATGTATAAGTTTCGCTCTATGTATATGGACGCAGAAAAAGATATTCCAATGTTATCAAGCGGAGAGGAAGATCCTCGTATTACTCCTTTCGGACGTTTTATGCGTAAAGTAAGGTTAGATGAGACTCCTCAATTTTGGCATGTTTTTAAAGGCGAAATGAGCATGGTTGGAGTAAGACCTGAAAGACAATTTTTTATTAGTCAAATAGTTAGACAAGCACCTGAATACAAACTATTACAAAAAATAAAACCCGGAATGACTTCTTGGGGACAAGTAAAATTTGGCTATGCCGACACTGTGGAACAAATGATTGAAAGGATGCAATACGACTTATTGTATTTGGAAAATATGTCGATGGCAACAGATATCAAAATTCTGCTATATACCTTTTTAATAATTTTTCAAGGACGCGGGAAATAGTCCACAAAATCTATAAAATACCTATTTTTGAGTATAGAGAATCATTGTTTTTAGGTATTGTGCGACCTTCATAATAGATGTAATTTTGCAAAAGTAATTAAAAATTTTGTAAATATGAAAAAGACATGTATTATTTACGGTTCTACAACAGGAACTTGCGAAGGTTTGGCTTCAAAAATAGCAGACAAATTGGGCGGTGCTCCTAATGATGTGATAAATGTTACAAATTTCAAAGCAGAAATGCTATCTGAGTACGAAAACTTGATACTTGGTACTTCCACTTGGGGTGCTGGAGATATGCAAGATGATTGGTATGGAGATGGTTTAAAAATTCTGCAAGACAACGACTTAACGGGTAAAACTGTTGCCTTGTTTGGGTGTGGAGATTGTGCTTCATACGGAGATACATTCTGTGGGGGTATGGCTGAATTATATGATGCAGTAACTAAAAAAGGTGCAAAAGTTGTTGGAAAGGTAAATGCTGACGACTATATGTATGAAGCATCGGCTGCCGTTATAAATGGTGAATTTGTTGGACTTGCCTTAGACGAAGATAACGAAAGCGACAAAACCGATGAACGCATTGATAATTGGGTTGAACAAATAAAAAATAATCTTTAATCATTATGTTGCAGTCTGAAATTATGCCAATTGATATGAAAGTACTAACAGAGCAAATCTATCAGTACAAAAAGGGGGTGAGACGTTTATCGCTTTACACCTTTAATAAAAAATATCAAAAATTTGCAACAAACAGACTGCAACGTCAAAACATAAAATACATTATTCAACCAGTAAATAATACAAGTATAAACTTGTTTTTCGGCAAACAAGAATGTCTGGACGCTATAGCACCTATGTTGGACAGACCTTTGTGCAAACTCTCACCAGAAGAAGATTTTATACTTGGGACACTACTTGGTTATGATATTTGTATGCAATGCGAAAGATATTGTTTGTTGAAAAATAAGCAATACGATATATGAAATAATGTAATAGTGTTTGAATTATATAAAAGTTTCATGTTAATTTGCTATTAGAACGGTTTACGATACTCTCTCGTACAACCGTTTTTTATTTTGTTCATATCCCAACCTTTAATTTTGATTTTCCTGTTTTTTAATCCAAAAATAAATTACGCATAATTCATTCTATTACCATGCGTAATCAACTTATTTTCATACAAATACACTACTATCAAATATTCACAAGAAATATTTTTTTATCCTCGTATATTATTCATTTTTTTCTTCTTCTTGTTTGCGTAAGATGTATTCTTCTACATGTTTTATTCCAGAATAGGGTGATAACAAGTCTCCCATAAAAAATGGTTTTTTGTAGGTGTTCAATGAAAAATCTCTTACAAATCCGTAATAAGTGGTATCACCGGGTTCAAAAGCATGAGATATTTTGCCACTATAACCGTCTCTACAATCAACTTCCATCGACAAAAAATATATTGTACCATCGTTTGCACGAATCACATCAAAATTGGTAAAACGTATTAAAGAATATTTCAAAATATCTTTCCTTATTTTCAACAATTCCGCATCTGTCGTATGGGCATTAACTGCAACTACAACATAATCTTTTGAAAAATAAGTCGGATACCAACTCTTTGGCTGTTGTGCATAAATAGAAAAACCGAATAAAAGCAATGATATTATTAAACCTATCTTTTTCATAACAAATTGTATTTAGATTGCAAATTTAATAAAAAAATTTTAAATAATGCATTTTTTTGATAAATTTTATTTGGCAAACCGATTTATTTGTTGTAACTTTGCAGACGCAAATTGCAAGAGTATGATTTGAGGGGTTGGGTTGGTTTTGACAGCAGGATAGAGGCTCGGGCAAGCACGCAGTTATAGGTGGCAGATAACTTTAAACCCGGCTACAAGAAATTAATTGGCGAAAATACTTACGCTCTTGCTGCCTAACCGAAGTATAGTAAGTTAGCTTTATCGGCACAAGGTGCTGAGCAAGACGCTCCTCCAAAGATTTACAACTTTCAATCACGGGACAAAGGGGTGCATCATTTAGAAAGTTTAGTTAGTGGTTTTCTTCGTATCGCTAATGAAAATTTAGAAGATAAGTTAAAGGAAAGTGTGTCTGTTCACTGCCTTTTCCTGACAAAGAGTAACAGAATAAGCGTGTAGAAAACTTGAAGTTTCTCTTGTTTGGACCAGGGTTCGAATCCCTGCAACTCCACTTCAGAAATATAGACAGAATTAACCAAAACATAATTCTGTCTTTTTGTTTGTAAGAATTTTTAAAATATAAATATTGCAAATTACTCTTACTCAAAGATTTCAAAAGTATTCCTATCAATATTCTTATTTTGTATAAATTTCGCTTTCCATCCTTGCGACCTCAACCAATTCAAATTAGATGATTTGTAACCAATTGCGTAATTTATATCTTTAGGATTAACAGAAATATATTTTATATTAGATTTAGTTGTAATACCTTGATTGTTAGATATATCCTTTTCTTGCAAAAACTGTTCAAATCGCTCTTTCCATAAAGCAGAAAGTACTAATTCAAAAAAAGACACATGAAAAGGTCCCGCCAAATAACCTTTGCCATTCATAAGGTCAATAGATGGATGCAAACCAACTCGCAATACTGCAATATCCTCTTTTTGAAATATTTTATAAACTTCCTTTGTCCAATCAACCGCACACTCTATTGTCAAAGGTTTGTATTTGCCTTGTTTATAAAGTGTTGCCAATGGAGTACGGTCAATAACCAAAGTAGGATAAATACGTGTTGAGTCTGCACCGAGTGATATGATTTTTGCTGCTGTGTGAATGCTTTTTTGCAAAGTATCTTTCGGCAAGCCAATCATCATCTGCAAACCAAGATTAAAACCATATGATTTTATCAAATTTGACGCTCTCTCCACGTCTTCGCATGTATGCCCACGCTCAGAGTATTGCAACACTTCATCATCTAAACTCTGGGCTCCAAGTTCAATATCAGTAACCTTGTATTGTTGCAATAGGTCAAGAATTTCATTATTTATATAATCTGGACGTGTAGATAAACGAATTGATTGTATCTCACCATTTGCAATATAGGGCTTTACAACTTCTAAATATGCTTTTTGCTCCTCAATATCAAGCCCTGTAAAAGTTCCGCCGAAAAAGGCAACCTGTACATAAGTACCTTTTTCGACGGTTGATAAATATTGATTTATTATTTTATCTACTTCGCTTAATGCTGGCATTGTCTGTTGTCCGCTTATATACCTTTGATTGCAATAAATACATTGATGGGGACAAGCCCTTTGAGGTATAAATATCGGAATATTACAATGCTTCCTATTTAGCATTATTCTACATTAGTTCTTGTCAGAATGTTTATTATCCGATCTTTTTTTGGTACGTTTCAACCCTTCGGTTTCATCTTCAAAGTATCCGTACGAGTATTCTTTCAAATAATCGCCTACACCATAACCATAACCATAGCCATAACCTTTGCGACCGTACATATAACCATAACCATATTTACTATAACCATACTTTTGCATAACTGTCGTTATTCCATTGACAATGAAATAAACTTTTACTCCACTCCGTTGCTCCATTTCTACTAGCGAAGATTTTAAAATGTTTGAGATAGTCATACCCAAACGAATCACATACAACGAAATGTCCGCCAATTTAGCCAAAGTCTGAGCATCAGCAATTAGATTTACAGGAGGTGTATCCAAAATAATATAGTCATACTTCTTTCTCAACTCTGTCAGCATATCTTTGATCCTTGGAGAATCCACAATTTCAGATGGATTTGGTGGCATAGAACCTACTGCCAATACATCAAAGTTATTGAATTCCGTTCTCTGAATACTTTCATCCAAAGTCGTCTGTCCAATGAAATATGTAGAAATACCTACAGAACGATTCAAATCTAACATCTTTGCTAAACGAGGCTTACGTAAGTCAAACTCTACTAACAACGTCTTACCTCCTGAAATAGACAAAACTGACGCTATGTTAAATGAATTGATTGATTTACCTTCCGATGGCATAGATGATGTCAATAGAATAACATTACCTCCATCTACTTTTATATCATTCAAAACGTATTTTATATTAGTACGAAGAGTTCTATAAGCCTCGGTTATTTGACTTCTAGGTTTGTCAAACACTATCATCTTTGAATAATCTTTAGGAAATTCTGGAATGTAACCAAAGACTGGATTATTAGAAATCTTGTCTATATCATCTTTAGAATCTATCTTAGTTTTGAAAATACTAACAAATAACATGTACAATCCTGGTATTAACAATCCTACAAGAAAAGCAATGATGTAATTCATCAAACTTTTCGGAGAAACCTTTTTTGCTGAAAGTGCTTCATCTATAACTTTATGGTCTGGTAGTGCAGCATTCTTTGCAATTTCTGCTTCTGAACGTTTTTGATACAAGAAATTATATATCTCATCATTAAACTTGAATTGACGCTCAATACTAATCATATTTCTTTCTGTAGAAGGCAAACGATCAATCTGTGCTTGCAGTGAATTTTGCTGACGTTGTAATTCTCGCATATTGATATTTGAAACATTTTTCAAGTTTGCCAAACTCTCAGATATTTGCTTACGTAACGTCTCTATTGTAACCACCAACTCTTTGGTCTTAGGATTCTTTTCTGTACGTTTATCTACAGCCGTTTTATACTCAATAATTGTATTGGTCAATTTGTCAATCAAATTATTCAGATTAAGGTCGCTAACACCCATAACACTTGGTGATGCAATACCTTCTGTAATGTCAGAGGTCTGTAAGTAATCCGATAGATATTTGTAATACTGTTGTCTAGTATATTCCTCTGCACGTTTGACTTGCAATTCATTGCTTTTTGTATACAGATATTGTCCATCATTAGTCAAATTCAAAGTATTGTTCGCTTGTTGAAAAACCTCTCTTCTGGCTTCCGCTCTATGAAGAGAATCTCCTATGGATGCAATCTGAGAATCAACAAACTTTATAGTTGCAACATTCAAATAGTTCTTTTCCTCAAAAGTTTGGTCTATGTATATTTTGCACAGCATATTGACAAAATCAACCGCTTTCCTTTGATTTGAATGTTTAAATTTTATCGTAACAATAGAAGATTCCTTATTTATTAGGTCTATTTTTGTTGAATTGAACCTACTAGCCAAATCGTCTAAATCATTTATGACAAAACGATAATCCAATCTTTTCATATTGGAATTCCAGCTGTCATTCAACTTTATTTTGAACTTCATACCATCCTGTTCATACCAAGTGTCGTATGCCAATTTAATGTTATCACGTTCAGGCACACTGGTCTTATCTTCCATAAGTCTATCATCAACGTAATTATAAACAGGAATTCCACCTTTTTGTGAATAAGAGATAAGACATTCTTTATCTGAAACAAGTTGTACCTTTATTATTACTCCAGTAGGTTGCGTTTCTTGATGTGGGTCTAAAATAACTTCAAACGGACTACGTCTATATATATCGGTATTACGGAAATTAACTCTTTCGTAATAATCACAATACAACCCCATCGCCTTTATTACACGCTTGGTTATGGTAAAAGACTGGATAGCTCCAATGGAATTTTGAAACTCTTGCCCTGAACTACGCGATACAAAGGACAACATGTCTATATTGCTCAACATCTCGTTATTTGCCTTTATCATCAATGAGGTTGTAGCCTCATATTTCGGAGCAGAATACCTATTGACAAACAACGCCACAATCAGAGCAATAACAACTGCTATTGCAAAATAGTACCATTTTCTTACAACCTTATAGACTACTTCTGCTATATTGACCTGATCTACTCTATTTTGTTGTGGATTAACTGCAGTATCATTATTATTTAAATTTACTTCACTCATAACTTTTATAATAATTTATTTTCTAAAGATTCCTAACTGAAAGTATAATTGCTACAACGGATGCTATCAAGGACAATGACGAAGTTATAGTTGTCAATGGTCTATTGATAGAAGTCAAGGTCTTTGTATTTTTATTTGGCTCAACATACACTATATCGCCCGGACGCAAATAGTAATTTGGATCTCTTAAAACAGCGGTCCTTCTAATGTCCAATGTATGTACCACATCTTCATGTGCATTTTTTCTAACAATTCTCACCTTTGAACGATTACCATCATAAGTCAAATCGCCAGCAGTTATCAAGGCGTCAAATATGTTCACACTTGGCTGATAGAATGTGTAGATTCCTGGACGATTAACCTCTCCTGTTACACTTATTCTAAAAGTTACCAAACGACATACAACGACAACACCCTTTGAATATTCCTCTGCTTTTACCCTTATTTGTTCTTTGATTTGATCTACCGTAAATCCTACAACTTTCAAATCGCCTATGACTGGCAAAGTTACAAAACCATCTTCATTTACCTCGTAAGAATTTAAGTAAATAGCTGTTTCCGAGGTCTGAGCATACGGATTATTAGAGTTTCCTCCCGAAAATAACTGAGAAGTTTCTGCATCCATAGAAGATGAGATTTGAATATAAAGCATATCGTGTTCTTGCAATTTATATTCAGGAGAAACGTTCTCTTGTCCTTCTCCATAAACGTAAATTTGTTCATTTGGAGTTTTCCCTTTCAATCTGTCATTTTGAAAATACACCAAATTCTTTTGAGATGTACAAGAGGCAAGCATTATTACTATTGCCAATATACCACCAATTCGTTTTAATCTTTTCATATCCGTTATATTTTTGAAACTGCAAAATTATTAAATCTCTTTTTATTATACAACTTTTTTATTTGATTTTTTTACCAAAAAGTGTTGCAGAAGTACAATCTTCTATTTTTACATTGATATAGTCCCCTTGCTTGTTGTCCTCTCTTTCAAAGATAACTACTTTATTTTGAGATGTTCTGCCAAATAGTTTTGTTGCATCTCTTTTGCTTTCTCCCTCAACAAGTACTTCAAATGTCTTTCCTATATCTTTTTTATTGCTTTCAAGCGACAGATCTCTTTGCAAATCAATTATCTCCTGCAATCTACGAATTTTTTCAACCTCCTCTATATCATCTACAAACCTTTTATGTGCCACTGTACCAGGACGGTCAGAATATTTGAACATAAAAGCAGAATCATACCCCACCTTTCGAAAGACTTCTAATGTTTGCTTGTGGTCTTCTATCGTTTCGCTACAAAATCCAGCAATGACGTCTGTACTAATTGCACAATCAGGAATCCTACTCCTTATTAAATCTATTTTCTTTAAGTATTCCTCTATTGTATATTTCCTATTCATCTTTTTGAGCATAACATCGCTACCAGATTGCACAGGAAGATGAATGTATTTGCAAATATTATGATATGAAGCAATAGCATCAACTAAATCTTCGCTTAAATCCTTGGGGTGAGATGTTGCAAAGCGGACTCTTAATAAAGGATTGATTTGTGCAACTCTTATTAAAAGGTCAGCAAATCTCACATCCATACCCTCTTCATTATATATATAGGAATTAACATTCTGTCCCAAAAGTGTAATATCGCGATAGCCATCATCAAACAACTTCTTTACCTCCTCTATTATACTTTTAGGAGAACGGCTTCTCTCTCTACCTCTTGTATATGGCACAACGCAATAGGTACAAAAGTTCTCGCACCCTCGCATTATAGAAACAAAGGCAGAAATCCCGTCTGTATTCAATTGCGTTGGAATAATATCTTCGTAGGTTTCTTCATTAGACAATTCAACATCAATAGCGGAAGATTGCTGTATCAACTCATGAATTTTTCTATACGAGTCTGGTCCGCAAACTACATCAACCTTATCTTCTTTTATCAAACTATCTTGCAAACGCTCAGCCATACAACCAATGATTCCAATTTTAAGCAAAGGATTCTTCTTTTTCAATGCCTGTAAGTCATGGACGCGGTTGTGAATACGCTTTTCTGCATTATCCCTTACTGCACAAGTATTTATAAGTATAACATCGGCATCGTCCCCTGAGAAAACCAAATTATAACCATTGTCTTGCAAAACCTTGCCTACAATACCACTGTCTGCTTGATTCATTTGACAGCCATAGGTTTCTATATAAACATTATTCATTATCAATTGTTTTTACAAAAATAATAAAAAAATTACCTCTTCAACTCTCTTTTACTATAAAATTACAAATCTATTTCAACAATTCTTCAACTACTTGTCTTACTCCCACACTTGCTTTTTGCTGAATGAAAGTTATTCCGTTTAAATCAGCATTAGGACGTACTGGGTCAATAAGATATTTTTTGCAATTCTTTGATGCGTAGTGCATTAAACCTGCTGCTGGATATACAACTAAAGACGTACCTATTATTATTAGTATATCTGCTTTTTGAACTTCCATAATAGCAGGCTCTAACATAGGAACGTTTTCCCCAAACCATACAATAAAAGGACGAAGCATCTCTCCATTTTTATCTGTGTCCATAGGAGTTATATCATGATAACCAATATCATAAACCTCTGTCAAATCGCTAACACTACATGCCTTTGTCAGTTCGCCATGCAGATGAATAATATTTTTACTTCCTGCTCTCTCGTGCAGATTATCAACATTTTGAGTAACAATCGTAACATTAAATTTGTCTTCCAATCTAACTAATTGCTTATGTCCTTCGTTTGGTTCGCACGTTGTTAGTTGTCGGCGTCTTGCGTTGTAAAATTTTGTAACTAATTCACTATCTTTTTGAAATGAATCCCAAGAGGCAACATCTTCTATACGATAATTCTCCCACAATCCATCAGAATCTCTAAATGTCTTTATTCCACTTTCTGCCGAAATACCTGCTCCCGTAAGTACTACTATATTTTTTTTCATTATATATCCAATCTTTTTATTGCTTACTTTTATCTTCCATTATACTGTCGCTTATGATGTCGTATATTTTACGTTTTGTTTCATCAAGTTGCAATTTATGTTGCTCCATTACAAATAAATCTCCTCTAATTGCTGGTCCTGTTTGAATATCATAAGGGTTATTTTGCTTTATTACCTCAACCGTCCTATCTATCAATGGCAACAATATTTCAAAAGGTATTTTTTCTTTATCCAATAGATTTTTTGCTATGCCAAATAGATGATTAGTAAAGTTGTTAGCAAATACTGCTGCCAAATGTAGAGTTTTTCGTCCTTTATCATCTACATTGTAATGAATACGTGTCAGTTTTCCAGCCAACTCTTCCAAATCTGCCGTTGTCTTTTCATTACTCCCCCATATACAAAGCGGGACTTGTGAAAAATCTATTGCAACTCCCTTTTTCAATGTCTGCAAGGGATACAATGAACCATAATTATTGCTAACTTCTTTCAAACACTTTGTAGATATATAGCCCGACGTATGCACTACCATACAAAATAGTTTTGGCAATTGCTTGACAACCTTTTCTATCGCCTCGTCCTTTACAGCAATAATCACAATATCACTTTGCAAATCTGCTTTATCAAATGGCAAACGCGAAGAAATCATTTTTACAATAAATTTTCTTTCTGTCATTGCCTTATAATAATGACTTGCAACATTCCCCTGCCCTATTATTGTTATATTTTGTATTGCCATAAAGGTTCTTACAATTTTTCTATGGTGCAAAGTTACAACATTTTCTATTTATTGCAAAATAAAAGACTTAAATGCTCTTAAACATTTAAGTCTTAATAATTTAGATTTATTTTTCTTTTATTCTACAATCAATTTCTGAGTACTCTCTCCTACCTTTATATAATAAACTCCTCTTTCAAAGTCTTTTATATTAAGAGTTCTATAAGTGCTATTATCTTTTATTTCCTTTA
>ONOZ01000075.1 GCA_900319595.1 uncultured Bacteroidales bacterium
TAATATTTATACAAATTTGAATGATTGCGATTCTGCTATACATTGCCTTGATCGAATTATTAAGGAATATCCTAACGGTAAAAAAGTTGGTGCTGCTTATTTCTTCAAAGGTGTTGCGTTAAATGATGTTTGCTTGAATAAAGAAGCGAGCATTAAAGCATTTGAAGAATATATTAGACGCTATCCCAACAATCCTAACGTAAAAACTGCGAAACGCATGATGCAAATCGATACAATGCAAAACCCTATAAATTTCATAAAAAACAATGAAGATACTATTGATAAGTAATTTAATTGCAATAGTTTTTAGTTTATTGTCATTTAATAACGATAAGAATATGAAAACATTTGAAAAAGATACATACAAATTAGAAAGTGGCAAAAGTCTTATAATTGAGTTTTTTGGTCATGCCTCTTTTATGATTGATTATAACGGCAAAAAGATATATATAGACCCAGTTAGCGAATATGCAGACTATTCTAAAATGGATAAAGCTGACATAGTGTTAGTTACACACGAGCATTATGACCATTTTGATAAAAAGGCCACAGATGATTTGATGAAAGAATCAACGATTTTTATTGCAAATCCAAATACTGTACATCTATATGGTAAGGGTATTGCAATAAAAAATTACGAATCTACTGTACAACATAATATTACTATCAAAGCATTTCCTGCACACAATACAACCGAGGGCAGAGATAAATTTCATCCAAAGAATAGAGACAATGGCTATTTGCTTACAATCGAAAATTTGCGTATATACATATCTGGTGACACGGAAATCATATATGATGACAAAGAAATTAGTAATTGTGATATTCTTTTTTTAGCAATAAACCAGCCTTACACAATGACAATAGAACAAGCCGAATATTATGCCAATAAAGTAAATCCAAAATTCTTCTATCCTTATCATACAACTGATACGGATATGAATAAATTGCGTAAGGTTATGCAAAGATATGACTTTAAGACAATTATTCATCCTATGGAATAAAAAAGACAACTATAAACCCAATAAAAATACACCTAAAAATAAAAAAAACATCCATTTCTTTGCTATTGATAAAAAAATGTGTAAATTTGCAACTGCATTTACGGTTCTTTTTCCTATGGAATTGGATTAAAAGGGAATCAGGTGCAAATCCTGAACAGACCCGCTACTGTAAATTTCGGTTAATGATAATAACAATAGTGCCATTGTGAGATATAATCTAGAATATATTGACGAGAAGGCGTTATTATCAATGAAATAAGTCAGGAGACCTGCCGTCAGTGTTTAAGATTGTTGATTATCTTCGGGGAAATGAGATGAAAAACATGTTGTTTGTTATTTTTTTATTTTTGATACTTTTCTTCGAACATAATCTATCATCTTAAAGAAGTTAAAGTGAATGATGTAACAATTTAAAATGAAAGGTATAATGAAGAAAAGTATTTTTATTTCAGTTTTCTCACTATTAGCAACTTCATTGTTTGCTCAATTTGATGGTGATGGAGGAACTTCGGGATCCAAGGCAATAAGTAAAGATGATAAATCTATCATAGCATGGGCTAATGGTTTAGAATTATCACGTGATAACACTGTTACTTATGGCAAAGTATATGATGCGTTAGGAGTTGCCGACACAACAAATCTTGTTTGTGTCTCATTAGGAAATAGAGGTGTGGCAATAGCGACTTTTGACCGCCCTATAATAAATGGTGAAGGATTTGATTTTGTTGTGTTTGAGAATGCATTTGATTCCACCTTTATGGAATTGGCTTTTGTTGAAGTATCATCTAATGGAATAGATTATTTCAGATTTCCTACAAAGACATCCTCTACCGAAGAAAAGGCGACACAAACAACTTCTCACTATTACAATTTAGCAGGTAAATATTCCTATAAATATGGTGTAGGATTTGATTTATCGGAATTGGAAGACAATGCTTTGTTAGATAAAAATAATATCCGTTTTGTCCGTTTAATTGATGTTTTTGGAGGAGAAGATAAAACGACAGAGGGAGATATTATATGGGAATATAATGAACTTTATTGGTTGGGGTCTTCTGGCTTTGATTTATCTGGCATTGGTATAATCAATGGAGGAGAAAAATACAAAATTGCAGACATGGAAGGTATTTTACTGGAAGAAGATACTTATGAATTAGTATCTTCTACAAATTTTGACGAATCCATTACAGACAATTTAAAACACAAAAACTATAAAAGTGGAAATCTTTTGTTCAAAGGTGTTACCGTCATTGGTGATGGCTACGAGATGGCGATAGGTTGGGGACCTAGCAATGTCAGTGATACATCTAAAATGAAAGCAACAACAATAAGTGGTTTTGGTTGGAATAATGATTATTATGTATCTGCTTATATGTCAGGTATTGACGGGGAAAATACAGGGTACCTACATGGTTACTATTCTTCTTACAACACAGAAGAACATAACACCGTTACTACAACAGACGGAAAGGAATTTGAACCACTTGGGGTGTATGTTTGCCAAAGTCTTTCTTCATATATTTACGAGCCCGCTACACCTCAAGCGGATTTATACTTCAAGATAGTCGCCGAAGGTTTTGATAGCGAAGGTAAATCCACTGGAAAACAAGAAGTTTACTTACGTGATGGTAGCGACACTACTATAGGCAATCGTGCAGATTGGAGATATATGAATCTTGCTCAATTAGGCAAAGTTCAAAAGATCCAATTTTCGGTTGAAAGCAATGATGCAACGTACTATATACCTACTTATATGTGTATAGACAATTTAACTTACAAACAATCAATAGATTCTGATTTAGAAAACATTTCTGAAAAAGATATAACGGCAAAAATCAACATCTATCCTAATCCTTCTTGTGGAGATGTTACAATAGAAAATGTAACGAATACAAATATTCGAATCTTTGATATCCAAGGCAGAATTATATATAATAAAAAATCGTCCGATAATACAGTTGCAATATCTAATCTGCCAAGCGGTACTTATTTTGTAAGTATTATTTCTAACGAAAACGTTGTTACTAAGAAACTTATCATAAAATAAGGTCACAATAAGATAAGTGTTTTTTATTTCTCTAAACTCTCTGTAACCAACGCAGGGAGTTTATTTTTTTAATATTTGCTTAAATATTTGCAAATGTGAAAAAATGTTTGTAACTTTGCATTCGCATTCATTACATATGAAAAGGGTTGTATCTATAATATTACTTATCATAACTTTCATACCCATAAATTCAAAGGCTCAACTTGTTCAATTCGGGACAAGATTTAAAACTGACGTATCTTTTCAAAATGTAGGAATGGGTTTGGAAGCGGATTTGAATTTACCTATTGTTTGCTGGGGAATGAGCGTATCGGGAATATTAGATATTCATAATTTCAATACGAATATGCAAGATATTTTGAAAGGTCGTTATGTATATCTTACATTGCCAATCAATGCAAAGTACAGAATAGGTTTTGGTGTTGTCAAAGTAATATTGATGGGAGGAATATATGTTTCTATTCCTATGGACGACTCTTTAAAAGACGAATTACTATTAGAAAAAAGATCTAAGGCAACTCTTGTCGGAATTAACGGTCAATTTGGAATTGAATTTTTGAAACATTACAGAATTTCTTTTGGCTATAGAGCTGACTTATATAAAAGCGATATGAATAAATTTATAGACGAACCGTACGGAGTGTATATTGATTTGATGTACATCTTATAAAAATGATTTAAAAAGTGTAACAAGATTCTGTAAAATTGATGATTTTTAATTAAAACAACTGATAGAAAAATTATTCTCAAAGAAAAAATAATTTATTTGCGATAAAAAATTTTTAATCAGCGTGAATATTAAAAATATCATTTTCAATCTTTTAATATTATAAATCAACGGTTTAATACACTCTGGCATTATTTTTGTTTGGTGTATTTACAATAAATTTTTATTTTTTATGTTTTATATGAGTTAAAGTTTTTAGAGAATATGAAGGGAATTTTCAAATATATAATAGGGATTGTATGTATTGTTTTGACATATAATTCTAATGCTCAATCAATCACATATACAGATAAGTCTGTTCTGTCAGAAGGTGTGTGGTATTCAGTAAGCATCACCTCAGATGGTATATATAAACTGACCTACAATGATTTTATAACGTTAGGCGTAGATGAAAAAGAAATAGATTTTGACAATCTTTCCATATTTGGAAACGGAGGTAAGGCTATTGACGAAATAGTAGCAGGATATAAATTTTCAGATTTGAAAGAGAATGCTATCTATGTCAATAAACAAGAAAAATACGCGTTATTCTATGCTCAAGCGACTACACAAACTATATATAATTCTGAAAAAGAGGAATTTTCCTTCTCTCTTCACCCATATGCAACTGAAACTAAATATTTTATAACTTTTGAGAAAAATATTGGAGAGAAAAAACGAATTTCCAACATAACTTATACAACAGACGAAACTACACTACAACTCAATACTGCAAAGGATTATGTATTCTATAAGAGAGAATTATATAATTTATCTAAATCTGGACGCTATTGGTTTGGAGAAAAATTCTCTCCTGTGGCGTCTGAATTGCAAATACCTATAAGTTTGCCAAATATCAACAGCGAAAAGTCTGCAAATATAAAAATACAATTACTTGCAAACAGTTCCAAGAATAGTAGTTTTGATATAAAACTCAATAACAACGATTTGGGACAGCTTAATATATCATCTGTTAGTAGTGGAGAAGTTGCTCATGCAGGTTTATTCTTAAAAGACACAATTATAAATAATGTTGCAAATAACTTTTTTTTGAAATTCAATTCTTCCGTAGCAACTTCTGAGGGGTGGTTAGATTATATACTTATAAACTATGAGAAAAAACTTACCTTTAATAATAATTACCTAAAATTCTACTGCACAAAAAATAACTCAACCGAAAATGTAAGATATAATATAGACAATGTGTTATCTGCTAATACTATGGTGTGGGACGTAACAGATATAACAAATGTCAAAAACATAGAAAACAAAACTTTTGATAATAGAATACTTTCTTTTGATGTAAAAGCAAATACACTCAGGACACTAATAATTCTAAGTGGAAGTGCGTTCCCGACACCAACCTTAGAAGATACTATTGTCAATCAAAACTTGCATGGAATAGATTCTGCCGAATTTGTTATAA
>ONOZ01000012.1 GCA_900319595.1 uncultured Bacteroidales bacterium
CAAATGTGTAAATAGAGTAGCGATTGTTTAATTAAAAAATTTTTTAATAAAATGAAAAAAACATTATTAACAGTAGGAGCTGTAGTAGCAATGGTTTTTGCTTTGGCTTCTTGCGGCAAAACAAACTGTGCTTGTAAAGTAGAAGTTGGTGATGCTATCACTGAAGATGCAGCAACCGTTAAATTTGAAGATTATGACGGAGAGTGCAAAGACATCACTTTAGCAGAACTTAGCGACACTTGGAATGACGAAGGTGTTATTTTCGAATGCGAAGAAGAATAGTAATTGCACAATTCTGACAACAAAAGGGAGTGTTCCTAATAAAAAGGAAAATACTCCCTTAGTTTCTAAAAAAAATAAACAAAAAATATGAAAACTATAAAAGTGCTATCAATAATTGCAGGCTTAGGTTTAATATTCACCTCTTGTAGCGATACAAAGGATTGTAGATGTGATGTTGAAATCCCTTCCAAGGTTGTAATACAAAAAACACAAAGTACAATTACGATGAATGATTGGGATACTGATTGCTCTAAAATTACAACGGAGGATTTAGATGATGGTCAGTGGTTAGTCAATCCTTGTGAAGAAATCTAAAAGATAAGACATAAAAAGAATGACTACCAAAAATATTGTTGGTTTAATCGCTCGCATTTTTGTGGGAGTGGTGTTTGTTGCCTCAGCTGTAACAAAGTATATTTCTATTGAGGCAGTTGATTTGTTTGTCTATGAACATCAAATTTTTTCTTGGTCAATAACTACTTTTGCCACACGTTTCCTAATTGTGATAGAAGCATTTATTGGTTTCATGCTACTTCTGGGTATTTTTCCAAAGCTGGTCAAATGGTCGTCTATCATATTACTTTTACTATTTAACGTATATGTGCTATTAAAACCTGTATTGTTTAATGTGGATAGTGAAAATTGCCATTGTTTCGGCACTATTCTTTTGTTAAATGATAATCAAACTCTAATAAAAAACATCATTTTGCTACTAATTTCTTACTTTATGTTTTGGGATAAGGGTGCTGTGGAGTTAAAATATAAACTTGTTAGAAAGAAATTAAAAACTGGTGAAGTAATAGAACGTAATAAAAGAACTTTCAGTGGATTCCTATACAATAAAAGACGCATAATTTCAATAATTTTATTCATTCTTTTATTATTAGTTACAAACTCTATATTTCCAGCAGACCCTATTGCAAGAAAAGTATTCCCTACAACAGCAAGTATAGATAAAGAGAAATTTAATATACTAATAGGTTTATCTCCTTCTGATAATCTGTCTAATAAAGATACAACCCTAAGACCTTTATATGATATGGCAAAAGATTCCATACAAAATATAGGGGCAACTAATGGTAAAAAAATTCTATGCTTGTATTCTACGGGTTGTAAGTATTGCAAACGTGCGGCCATTCGTTTGGATGTTGTACGCAAACGCTATGATATTTCAGATTCTTCTTTTGCTATTGTGTTTTGGGGAAGTGCAACAAAGATAGATTCTTTCTTTGTTAAGACAAATACCAAAGTTTTGCCACATACTATTGTACATCCTATACCATTCTTGGGTGCAACGAAAGGCAAACAACCTATAATCGTACTGTTGAACAACGGAAAAGTGGAAAAACTTCTGAAATATCCTAATATAAACGAAAAAGAAATTGCATTTTTTTTAACTACTAATAAGTAATAATTGCAGTATTCTTACGTTTATTACCTTGAGGGTTATAATTAAAAAAACAAAAAGACTATGGTTAAGATTCTGTGGGCTGATGACGAAATAGATTTATTAAAGCCTTATATTCTATTCTTGGAGGCTAAGGACTACAAGGTTATTCCAGCAACTGATGGAGGTGAGGCGTTAGAAATTTTAGACAAAGAAAACATCGATATTCTTTTTTTGGACGAAAACATGCCGGGACTGAATGGTCTGGAAACCCTTACACGAGTTAAACAACGTTTTCCTTCCCTTCCTGTTATTATGATTACAAAAAGTGAAGAGGAGGACATTATGGAACAGGCTATTGGCTCAAAAATCTCTGACTATTTGATAAAACCCGTAAATCCTAACCAAATTCTATTAGTTTTAAAGAAACATTTGGATACTCAAAAGTTAGTTACCCAAACTCAAACGATGTCTTATCAGCAAGAATTTCGTAATATCAGTATGCAAATCAATCAAGGTTTGGACTACGAGCAATGGGGAGATCTTTATAAGCAACTTGTACATTGGGAGATAGAACTTTCGCAGAGTAATGATGAAAGTATTTTTGATATATTGAAGACTCAAAAAAGCGAGGCCAATGAACAATTCTCTAAATATTATCAAAAGAATTATATTGATTGGCTTAACGATGATGGGAATGCTTCTCCGATTATGTCTCACCGAGTTTTACAACGTAAAGTTTTTCCTTTGTTGAAAGAAAAGAAACGTCCTATATTTTTTATTGTACTTGACAATTTTCGTTTTGATCAATGGCGTGCCTTAAAACCTGAAATTGAAAAGCAATTGACTGTTACGCAAGAGGGTATCTATTATGCAATTCTTCCAACCACGACACAGTATGCCCGCAATGCACTCTTTTCTTCTCTTTTGCCGAGTGATATAAAGAAAATGTTTCCTCAGTATTGGTTGGACGAAGATAAAGAAGGCAATAAGAATGCTTACGAATGGGATTTATTAAACGAAAATCTTAAACGCCATCGAATCAAAGCAAGTACCACGTACCACAAAGTTCTAAACGCAACTTATGGTATGAGAATGATAGATATTTTACCAAATTTCCTACAAAATGACCTTAATGTTATAGTTTATAATTTTATTGACATGCTTTCCCATGCAAGAACGGATAGCGATTTGGTTAGGGAATTGGCTGCGGACGAAAATGCTTATAGAGGAGTTACGCTTACTTGGTATGAACACTCGCCACTAAAAGAAGTTTTGAAGTATTTGTCAGATAAAAATGTTGATGTCTTCATTACAACCGACCATGGTAGTGTCAAAGTTGATAAACCTGTAAAGATAAAATCAGATAAGGACGCCTCAGTAAATTTACGCTACAAGATAGGACGCCTATTAGACTACGACCCTAAGGAAGTTTTTGGTATAAAAAATTCTTCTGACGTCAAAATTCCACCAATGAACATTATGAGCCAGATGATGTTTGCAAGAGATAATGGATTTTTCGTTTATCCAACTGAATATAATAAATACGTTCAATACTATATGAATACATTCCAACACGGGGGCATCTCCATGGAAGAATGTATGATTCCGCTAATTCACCTTGTATCAAAGAGATAGTAATATGAAGAAAGAATTTATTATTCACTCACTTGATGAAATTAATTCTGCTGCTAAACAATTTCTTGAGACTATAGGAGAAAAACGTATCATAAATTTTAACGGCAAGATGGGAGTTGGCAAAACTACTTTCATAAAAGCCATTTGCGAAGTGTTGAATATCAAAGATAATGTATGTTCTCCGACCTTTGCTATAGTGAATGTATACGCAATAGACGACAAAAGGTTACAGTTTTCTATTGGAAAAGAAGTTTATCATTTTGATTTCTATCGTATAACCAACCCTACACAAGCGTTAGATATAGGAATAGAGGAATATTTTTACTCTGGCAATTATTGTTTTTTGGAATGGGCGGAAAATATTAAAAATTTCATACCCGAAAATTGCGTAACGGTAGATATAATTGAGCAAACTGACTTTTCACGTAAGATTATAGTACATTTAGACCAATAACTATGCAGCAGAATATCAATAATATAAATATTACTAAACAGTTTATTTCATTAGAAAGGATTATTGCCTCCAAGAATCCTAAACTTTTGAAAATAATACCTAAGTTTGTTTTAACATGGTTTAAGGAATTCATATGTTTAGACCGCATCAATGAAATAATATACAAGTATAGGGATTTGCAAGGTGTGGATTTTGCCAACGCATTGTTAGATGAGTTGCAAATTAAGCGAACAATTATAAACGAATATAATATTCCTTTAGACGGACGACCACTTGTAGTTGCGAATCACCCACTTGGCAGTATTGACGGAGTAACTCTTATTAGCATCATTGGAAGCAAACGTAAGGATGTGTTGTTTCCTGTCAATGATATATTGTGTCAGTTGCCAGGATTGAAAAGTGTTTTTGTACCTATCAATAAGTATGGTCGCAACGCAGGAAATCACAATGTACTGAACGAAGCCTTTGCGGGTAGTTCGGCAATATGTTTTTTCCCGGCAGGAACTGAGAGTAAGATTATAAAAGGAAAATTCCAGGACTTTGCATGGAAAAAATCTTTTATAAAAAAAGCACAGCAGTTTAATAGAGATATCATACCTGTGTATATAGACGGAATGAATAGCAAGGCATTTTATCGTCTGGGAAAGATAAGAATGTTTTTAGGAATCAAATTTGATTTGGAGATGATTATGCTTCCGCGAGAAATGTTTAAACAGCAAGGTAAGCAAATCACACTTACTTTCGGCAAACCAATATCTTACGAAAAACTAACGGCACAATACAACGCTACTCAGTGGGCAAACAAAATTTACTCGTACGTTTATGAACTCAAAGGTAATAAAGACGCACAGTTTATATACTAAATAAAATATTTTCGTTTCACAACCGCAGCAATAGTATATATAGTAGAGAGCAAAAAGAGTGCAAACCTAATTAAATTCGCACTCTTTTCAATTTTGCACCTAAATAGTTTCAACTATTCAGCGTCCTCCTCGCGTTTGCTGTTACTTTTAAGTTTGTAACCTAACACAGCTCCACCTAAACCTAACATCAATAAAGTCGCAGTACCAACCGGAGTTCTATTTATCGAACCTTGATGCGGTGAGTCCGGATCTACGCTAGGTGGTGGTGGTGGTTGAGCTATAAGACTCGCTGTCATACAAGCTAAAACTGTTACTAATAATGTTAATTTTTTCATTGCAATGTTTTTTATTATTATTACTACACCTTATTTTTTATCTTTACGATGCAAAAGTACAACAAATTTTTATAACCACCTATTATTACTCAAAAAAAAAAAAAAAAAAA
>ONOZ01000184.1 GCA_900319595.1 uncultured Bacteroidales bacterium
CGCACAATATCATTATAAATCTCTTGCCCTCCTCTTGTAGCGACTACTTGTGCGTATGCAACATAATTATCTATTGCCAAACGAATTGTATCTCCTGATGGCAAAACATTATGACACAAAGTTTTACCTCCTTGCACATCACAACTCAATGGCAAAGGTTCTTGCATAACATACATAATTGTATCCTCAGGATTACCCGCACAGTCCTTGGAAACAAAATACAATGTATCTATTGTCCCGGGTGTTTTGTTAGGATTATGCAAAAACTGCAATAATAATCTCGCCTCTCTATCTCCTTCACTCCATACAACTTTATCTCCTGTTGGTACATCTTCCCTTTCTCCATTTACTATTTTGTAATACTCATAATCCAAGCCTCTAACAAGATCACTTCCATTGGATGCAGATGTTGAAAATTCAAAATCTTGATTATCCTGCCCTGCATCATAATTAAGTTTAACTATTAGCGTATCTGTTGCACAGCCTTTCATATAAACCTCATGTATTTTGCCATTTGCATCTTTTGTTATCTCTACTCCATCTGTATAATTGTCATTCTTCGTTTGATTATGCGATAGTGTAGCCGTTTTAGCAATAAAAGAATTTGCCTCCAAAAACACTGCACTTTGTAACATATCATCATTAATGTTGCAAATACATATACGAATATGATACCTTTTGTAAGGAGTTGTCGGCAATACAGCAGTTTCCAATCGCTTTGTATAACCTCCTAAAATAGTAGTTGTGCAGATTCTATCTCTATTATCTATAAAGTACTCTGGATTCTGAGAAATACCTCCTAACAGATTGCCATTATTAACCGTATTAACCATTACTGCAGTACCATCTGTAAAAGCAGTAATTCCTTCTTCTGGGTCGTATGTACCAGGTATTACAGCAATATTAGTAGTTGTAGGGAAAAAATTGCCATCATCCATTATAGGCACATCATTCTCGTCAAAAGGTCCCCCACAATACAAACCAAAAATATCATTAAAACTCGTACCAACAAAATTTGGGTATTCTGAAGAACCAAAGCAATATCTAAAAGACATTTCACAACTTTGAGGTATAACATAAAAGTCTAAAACAGCCAAATCTCTATATTTTTGTCCATCTGGCATATCATTATATTGACAGCCATAGATATTCAAATCACTTTCGCAATATTCCTTATAGGAAAGATACAAAAAAGGAGCAAATTTACTTGTTCCATTAGTAGGATTTTGTATCATATCATAGCCACCACCAATATTCTTTGCTGCATCGGTTGCTAAAATTAGACCACTTGCTAAAGGAAGATTCCTACCAGTTGCAGATGTATCTTTATTTGTAAAAATTCCTATTTGATTATTATCAATAACCGTTTTACCATTATAATAAATAGGTTTTGTCGTATCTATCTTAACTCCCTCTCCCAAAAAATACTGCTCCAATACAGTTTTTATATTTTGAGAAGTTACATATTCCACTGTAAAGTTATCATCTTGTGCTTTTGCTATCCCAATAGACGCAAATCCCATAATACACAAACAAACTATTCTAAAAACTATCCTTTTCAACATAATAAAATCAATTTAATCTGCAAGTAAGACACATTTTTTATATTCTTTTTGCTTACTTTCTAAAAAAATAACATAATTTTGCAAAAGTAAATTAAATTATCTAAATAGCAATAGTTTTATGATAAGATTTTTTAAAATTATACTATATACAATATCTATAATAACATTGTTTAATAGTTGCGATAATCCACCTCAAATGCCCAAGCCATCAACTTATTTGCGTTTGGAATTGATTGAGCCTGATTATGTTGCACTAAATGACAATGAATACCCATTTACTTTTGCTTACCCTCACTATGCAACGATTCAAAAATTGGATTCCAAAGACAAAGATATCAAATGGTTCAATTTGGATTTTGAAAAATACAATTTTGTAGTAAATGTAAGTTGTATTCCATTGTTAGCAGACACCTCTTTACGTGCAAGTGTTAATGATTGCTACACTTTTTTGAAACGGCACGAAAAAATATCTGGTGGTATCATAGAACAAGAATATGCTAATAAAGATAAAAAAGTTTATGGTACTACGTTTGAGATAAAAGGTAAGGATGTAGTATCTCCTTATCAATTCTATCTAACCGATTCTGTGAAACACTTTATTCGCTTTTCTCTAAACAACAAACAAATTCCAAATAATGATTCTAATCAGGTAGTTATCAATCAAATAAAACAAGACCTTAATAATATTATAAATACTTTTGAGTGGAAAAACTAAATTATTGCAATTGTGATGACTAAGTTAAGTGTAAATATAAACAAAATTGCTACATTAAGAAACGCTAGAGGAGGCAATAATCCCGATGTGATTAAAGTGGCTTTGGATATAGAAAAGTTTGGCAGTGATGGTATAACTGTACATCCTCGCCCTGATGAAAGGCATATAACAAAAAATGATGTGTATGAACTACAAAAGGTTATAAAAACTGAATTTAATATAGAAGGATACCCAGACGAAAGATATCTTTCTATAATAAAAGATACAAAACCTTCACAAGCAACTTTGGTACCAGATAAGCCCGAACAATTAACCTCTAATCATGGTTGGGATACAATAAAAAATAACAAAGAACTAACAGACATAATCAAAACATTAAAAATTCTTAGTCCAACAAGTAGGGTTAGTGTATTTATAGACGCTAAGCCAGATATGGTAAAAGGTGCTAGGGATTGTGGTGCAGATAGAGTGGAATTATATACGCAATCTTATGCAGAGAACTACTTGAGAAACAAAGAAAAAGCGATAGAAAACTTTGTTAAAGCAGCTCAGTGTGCAAAAGATTGTGGATTAGGATTGAATGCAGGACATGATTTAAGTTTAGAAAATTTAGAATATTTTCATAAAACAATACCTTACTTAGATGAAGTATCTATTGGCCATGCTCTTGTATGTGATAGTCTTTATTATGGTCTAGAAAATACAATAAAAATGTACTTATCTTGTTTAAAATAAAAAGTTAGAAAGTACTATAACAAAGGTTATTTACAAACCAAAAAACTTCAAAAAATTTGGTAGTCTAATTTAAATTAAATAACTTTGCAACTTGTTTTAGAAATTGTATTATTTGGTGATAATACTATTAACAATTAAATAAAAATATATAGAAAATGGCAGATTTTAGAAAAGAATCAGATTTGATAGGAGAATTAAACGTCCCTATTGATGCTCTTTATGGAGTACAAAGTTTAAGAGGTTTTAATAACTTCAAAATTAGTGGTGTTAAGATGAATCAATACCCTAATTTTATTAAAGGTTTTGCTATAACAAAGCATGGTGCTACTATTGCTAACCATAAACAAGGTAAATTGACAGACGAGCAGTTTAAAGCAATGGTTCAGGCTTGTGAGGAAATGAAAGAAGGTAAATTAGACGAATACTTCCTTTCAGATATGATTCAAGGTGGTGCTGGTACTACTGTCAATATGAATGCTAATGAAGTTATTGCTAATAGAGCATTGCAGATAATGGGACACAATTTAGGTGAATACAAATATTGCTCTCCTAATGATCATTCTAATGCTTCTCAATCTACAAATGATGCTTATCCTACAGGTTTTCATTTTGGTTTATACTTAGAAAGTGAGAAACTTATTAAAGCAATAAACGATTGTGCATCTAGTTTAGAGAAAAAAGCTCAGGAGTTTAAAAACATTGTTAAGATGGGTAGAACTCAATTGCAAGATGGTGTGCCTATGACTTTGGGACAAACATTTGGTGGTTTTGCAACAATGTTAAGAAAAGCAGCCAAAGATGTTGAAAAGGTTAGAGAAAACTTGTTGGAAGTTAATATGGGTGCTACTGCAATAGGTACAGGTATATGTGCTGAGCCGGGTTATTCTGAATTATGTATTGAGGCATTAAGACAAATCACGGGTTGGAATGTTACATTGGCAGAAGATTTGATTGAGGCTACTTCAGATACAAGTGTATTAGTTGGCTTATCTAGTGAATTGAAGAGAACTGCTTTGAGAGCAATAAAGATTTGTAACGATTTGCGTTTAATGGGTTCTGGTCCTCGTTGTGGTTTAGCAGAAATTCATTTACCAGAAATGCAACCAGGTTCTTCTATTATGCCGGGTAAAGTAAATCCTGTTATTCCAGAGGTTATGAATCAACTTTGCTACAAGGTAATAGGTAATGATACTGCTGTTATGTTAGCAAGTGAGAATGCACAATTAGAATTAAATGTTATGGAGCCTGTTGCTGTTTATTGTTTGTTTGAATCAATAAACTTATTGACAAATGGTTTCGATACATTGAGAACATTGTGTATTGATGGTATAGAGGCAGATGTAGAGAATTGCAAAAACTTTATAGCAAAGGCAATTGGCACAGTTACTGCATTGAATCCTTATATTGGTTATAAGAATAGTACAAGAATTGCAAAGATTGCTACTAAGACAGGTAAAGGGGTTTATGAGATTGCGTTGGAGAATGGTGTATTGACTAAAGAACAATTAGACACTATTTTTGCTCCAGAGAATATGATTCAACCTGTTAATTTGCCTATCAAAGCAGACCAAGATAAGATAGCAGAAACTTTAGATAGCATTTTAGCTAAATTGTAATTTTGGGTTTATACTTAAAAAGTTACCTAATGTAGAATCGTTAGGTAACTTTTGTTTAATCTTAATCTAATCATATGCTTAGTA
>ONOZ01000187.1 GCA_900319595.1 uncultured Bacteroidales bacterium
AAATCGTGCTGAAAAACAATGATTTAGAAAAAAGTGGAATAATCAGCGTGATTATTAAATTTATTTGCGTGAAAATTTTATTTTTCAGTGTGATTATTGAAATGATAAGTGAATACTTGGAAATTTAGAGTTTATAGATGATAGACATAAAAGATAGATTGCTTTACGATAAAGATACAAACGTAGTGTTTCTATCTACTTGTCTGAATACTAAAAAATATGGTAATCCTGGGTTCTATAAGGAGTTTGATGTCTATGCTAAAAGAAAACTACTTTCCCTGATTATAATATTCGTCAAATAGAAATGGCAGCGATTGCAAAAGAAAGAGGCACTTTACATTGTATAAGCTGGAATGTATATCCTCCAAAATCACATGTGAAAGCATAAATCACCACCTATGAAAGATTTTGTCTCTCGGCTATTTTTTACTGTCTCGGGGAGAATGGGAAGAAAATGAGTAATAATCTGCAAAGATGGATAAAATTATTAGTGATTGAATATAGGCTATTTACGGGTTATATTTGCAGATGGTATACTTTTCTTTGCAAAAAAATCATTTCCCAATACAGAATGAAGAGAATATGCCTGTCAAAATATCTTCAGATGTAATCTCTCCCGTAATATTACCAATGTACTCAGTTGCTTGCCTAATATCATATGAAATTATATCGGCACTTTGTCCATTTATTAAATTTTGCTGAGCATCTTTTACACAGACAAGTGCATTTGATAGAGCTTCATAATGTCTTATATTTGTAACAAATATTCTTTGTGCAATATCTTTGTTATCAAAATTCTCTGTTATTGCTTTTAGAACCTTATCAATACCTTTTTGTCCCTTGGCACTTATGAATATAGCCCCCATATCTACAAGATTTTTTTTGTCTTTTGCTTTTAATGTAGATATATCTTCTTTATTTACTATCAATATTTGATATTTATCTGACAAATCCACTTCCTGCTTTAAAAATGCTAACTGATAATTGATTGATTCCATATCCTCTAAAGACGCATCTATCATATAAAGAACAACTTGTGCCTTTTTAATTGCCTCAAATGAACGTTTAATCCCTTCTTTTTCAATTTCGTTGTCGCTTTCACGTATTCCTGCCGTATCAATAAAACGGATTGATAATCCATCTATACTAATACTTTCCTCTATTGTATCTCTTGTTGTGCCTTCTATTGAGGAAACGATACTACGGTCGTCCTTTAACAAAGCGTTCATAAGTGTTGATTTACCACTATTGGGTTTTCCTACAATGGCAACAGGAATACCTTTTTTCAAAGCATTACCTTGTTTAAATGAATTTACCAATTGAGAAATTTCTTGTATGGCTTCGTTTAACTCATCTTGCAATTCTTTCTTATCAACAAACACTTCCTGCTCAGCAGAAAAATCAATTTCCAATTCCAACAAAGATGCTATTTTTATAAATCTATGTCTTAAATTTTTAAGTTCTTGATTATATTCTCCACGAAGTTGTTTTATTGCCAAATTGTGTGATGCAGATGAATTAGAAGCAATCAGATCGGCAATGGCTTCTGTCTGCGACAAATTCATTTTACCATTCAAAAAAGCCCTAAGAGAAAACTCTCCTTTATCTGCCAATCTTGCCCCATTATTTATTAAGATTTGTAAAATCTCTTGCTGAATGTATGTACTGCCATGATGAGATATTTCTACAATATCCTCCCCTGTAAAACTATGTGGAGATTTAAACAAGCTAACAACACACTCGTCCAAAATATTGTCATTATTCATCAATTTTCCATAATACAATCTACCAGCCCTTGCAATATCTAAAAAGTTTTTATTACTAATGGGCACAAAAACTTTACTAATAATATTTAATGCTTCTGTACCTGACATTCTAATTATTCCTAACGCCGAAACAATATTACCTGTCGCACTTGCTACAATAGTATCTTGTAATTTCATAAGTAGTTATAATTGTTTAGTTTTGCAAAGTTAATAAAATTTTCCGTTTTATTCAAAACATTTTTAGTAAATTTGCAATTGCAAACCGACGTGTTCAATAAGTATAACAAATATATATTCTAACAACAACGAGGGATACCATAAGAATAATGCAAAAAAGAGGTTATTATTCACAAAATTTCAAATTAGCACTACCTATCATGCTTTCGTCTTTGGGGCAGCAATTAGTACAGATGGTAGATACATTGATGATTGGACAATTAGGCACAGTACCATTAGCCGCCGTTTCCTTTGCTTTTGCAATGACTTATAATGCATTTGTGATTGGCATGGGAATTGCGATGGCTTTGACTCCTTTGACGGGACAGAATTATGCAAAAGGTAAAAAAGAAATCTTGGTTAATCTATTTGAAAACTCTCTATCACTCAATACCTTGTTATCAACTGTCTTAGTTGGAATTTTGTTACTACTACTTCCATTCTTACATCTATTAGGACAACCGAATGAAGTAGTAGAAATGTGCAGACCCTATTATATTATAGTGGCTCTGTCATTTATCCCTATGATGTGCTTTCTTACCTTTAAACAATTCTTTGAAGGTCTTGGAAATACTAAAATTGCAATGATAATCACTATATCCTCTAACATTTTAAATATATTTTTGAATTGGGTTTTTATATACGGTAAATTAGGATTTGCTCCTATGGGAATTTTTGGGGCAGGACTTTCTACTTTTATAAGTAGATTATTGATGCCGTTGTCTTTTTATATTTACATCAATACAAATAAAATGTATAAATCTTATATTCAAGGATTTAGCATGCAACGATTATCAATTTATATGCACAAATGCTTGCTTAAAATAGGTATTCCCATTGCTGGACAGATGTTTATAGAATTTTTTGCACTATTTGGCATAACTATTATGATGGGTTGGGTTTCCACTGCTGCACTTGCATCGTATCAAATAGCTAGTACAATGATTTCTACCACATTTCTTGCCGCTAGTGGTATATGTTCTGCCACTACTGTCTTGGTCTCACACTCATATGGTAGAGATAATTTACAAGAAATAAAAAAACATTTCTTTACGGGTTGGAAAATGGTACTTTTAATTATGGGTTGCTTTGCATTAGTATTCATATTCTTTGGTCGTTATATAGCAATGCTTTTCTCTAATGATATGGATGTAATACAGATTACGGCAACACTATTTATAGTTACGGGTTTATTTCAATTATTTGACGGAACGCAGGTGTCAGGTTTGGCAGGACTTAGAGGAATTAGCGATGTCGCTCGTCCTACGCTCTATGCCATAATTGCTTATCTGTTTATAGCGTTGCCAAGTGCATATATTTGTGGTTTTATATTCAAATTAGGCGAATGGAGTATATTAGCAGGATTTATGCTTGGCTTATTAACTGCGGGAATACTATACCACACAAGATTTCACAAAACTTTACGCCGACATTTTAAAAATTTGAAACAATAATTTTGCATATAACCAAATTTTCAATATCTTTGCAAAAAGAAATTGCATAGTAATATAGAAATATAAACATTTAAAAACTAAACCAATATGAAAAAAGTAACATCATTATTAGTTCTTGCTTTGACAATATTAAGTCTTAATGCACAGAATATTAAATTACCTGCTCCACAAAAAGACGGTGGCGAAAACATTTTAAAAACTATTGCCATAAGACAATCAGATAGAAGTTTTAAAGATGGAGATATTTCCATGCAAGACCTCTCTACTATTCTTTGGGCAGGATTTGGATATACAAGAGGTGATAAACGTACAGCACCAACAGCAAGGAACCGTCAAGACATCACACTTTACGTTTTTCTTGAGAAAGGTATTTATCTTTGGAACGCAAAAGACAATGTTTTGGAGTTAATAAAAAAAGGTGATTACAGAAGAGATACCGACCGTCCAAATGGTTTTGCGGGTAAAGTAACAAATATTGCTATTGTTTCCGATTTAGAAAAGTTTGACGTTG
Source organism: uncultured Bacteroidales bacterium (assembly GCA_900319595.1). Classification (GTDB taxonomy): domain Bacteria; phylum Bacteroidota; class Bacteroidia; order Bacteroidales; family P3; genus Scybalousia_A. Next base: position 3,948 of record ONOZ01000187.1, read on the forward strand.
AGAAAGACCATCATCGTGCTTTTACTTTTGGAGCAATGTCTGCTGCTTATGTAAGCGAAAATATGTATTTGGCAGTTGATGGCTTGAAAAAGAATTTGGGAACCGTTGTTCGTTATGGTGAAAGACAGGAAAAAGACCTTGCGGATATAATTGGTTTGGGTAAATTTCAAAAGTTATTACTTTTCCAAACTGTTGGATATAAAAAATAATAAGATTTCTTCAACAATTATTGAATACGTAGTAATTATTGGTATTTTTCCATGACTTTCTACACAATACTCTATTTTGAGTATTGTGTAGTTTTTGCTATGGTAGTAATTTTGCGGTATAAATAACTATAAAACATAAAAAAATAGAAAACTATGGCGAATTTACAAGGAGTTGAAGATACGTTATACATACCTTTAGTTTCACGAATTTATAGTTCTGAGATTTTCCCAGAATACTTCTCTGACAAAAAATCTGTGGAATTGGAGCAGTATATTCCTCAAAGTCATAAAATCAAAGAAGCCACCAAAGAATATGCTGTTTTAGCCGCTGTTGCAAGATGCTACAATTTTGATAAGGTTGTAAATAGTTTCATTGCAAAGCACGGCAAGTGCAATATCATAAACTTAGGTGCTGGCTTGGAAACTCTGTATTTTAGAGTCTATAACTCCTCGGCAGTATTCTATGAATTAGATTTTCCAGATGTAATAGAAATACGAAGGAAATTGATAGGAGAAAGTCCTAACGATATCTTAATAGGTGGAGATATGTTGAATTTGGAATGGATTCAACAAACTGATACTTCGCTACCAACTTTGTTGTTGGCATCAGGTGTATTTCAATATTTTAAAGAAGATATTCTAATATCTTTCATTCATAATTTGCAACAACATTACCCAAAAGGTGAATTAATGTTTGACTGTACGGATAAATTTGGTTTGAAAATGGCGAACAAATACGTACGCAAGACTGGAAATACTTCTGCTATGATGTATTTCTATGTAAATAACGTACAAGAATTTGC
>ONOZ01000194.1 GCA_900319595.1 uncultured Bacteroidales bacterium
CTAAATCATTGTTTTTCAGCACGATTTTTCATTTTGCAAAGATATAAAAAAAATTTGAATTGACAAAATATTTGTAGGGATTTTTAAGATTTCCTTTTTTTTATCTTCTATATTATTATATTGTCTATCATTTTGAGCGAAATTTCTGTACTTTTGACAGTTTAGTAACTATACTTTTGATTTGTTCTATTAGTTTTTATTGCATAAAGAAGAGATTTATAAGAAAAATTTCGTAACTTTGCAGTCCTTTATAGCAATAAAATCCTATGAAAGAGCAAATACTTTATACTAATCTCAAATTTTTGCAGGGCGTAGGCGACAAAAAAGCCGTCATGCTAGCAAAAGAGTTAGGCATTCACAACTATAAAGATTTGCTGTATTACTTTCCATTTCGCTACGTAGACAAAAGCGAATTTGTTGAAATCAAAGATATTCGTTCAGATGAAGTTTTTATACAAGTAAAAGGCAAAATAATTGATAAGGAAACAGTATCATCTGGCAAAAATAAACGCTTGATAGTAGGATTTGCTGATAAAACGGGTAGAATTGAATTAGTATTTTTTGCAGGATTAAAATGGATTTACGATAAACTCATTATAGGGAAACAATATGTAGTGTTTGGCAAGCCTTCTCGTTTCAATGATACATTCAATTTTGTACATCCAGAGATAGAACCCGAAGACGTTTATATGTCGTTACTGTCTCCATCGGACAAAGGTCTAACTTACAAGTATATTCCCGTATATTCCACTACCGAAAGAATGAAAAATGCATTTCTGAACACTAAAGCAATTGCTAAAATCACCAGAAATTTAATTAATCAATGCTATGGGAAAATTAATGAGACCATTCCGGAATATATTGTTAAGCATTACAAACTTCTTTCTTTACAAGAGGCACTAATCAACATTCATTACCCAGAAAACCCTGAGATTTTGTCAAAAGCACGTTTGAGATTAAAATTTGAAGAACTGTTTTTTATGCAGTTGGAACATCAATTGCAAAAATCTTACCGCACAAACAAATCACAAGGTTTTGTGTTCTCTCACGTTGGCGACAAGTTCAATAATTTTTACAATAATAATTTGAAATTCTCCTTGACAAATGCACAAAAACGCGTAATAAAAGAAATTCGTAATGATACAAGAAGCGGACATCAAATGAATCGTTTGTTACAAGGTGATGTGGGAAGTGGAAAAACACTTGTTGCGTTGATGTGTATGCTTATAGCAATTGATAATGGGTATCAAGCAACGCTAATTGCTCCTACAGAAATATTGGCACAACAACATTACAATTCAATAACTGCAATGCTTAATGGATTGAATATAAATGTGGCGTTATTGATGGGAAGCATTAAAGGAAAAAAACGACAAAATATTCTCTCCAACTTAGAAGATGCTTCCATAGATATTATAATCGGCACACACGCTTTATTAGAAGATACGGTCAAATTCTCTAAACTAGGCTTGGCTATCATTGATGAGCAACATCGTTTTGGAGTTGAGCAACGTAGTAAGATGTGGGGCAAGAATAATGTGTTACCTCCACATATTTTAGTGATGACTGCCACCCCTATTCCGAGAACTTTGGCAATGACAGTATATGGAGATTTGGACGTTTCCGTAATTGACGAATTACCTCCTGGAAGAAAACCAATTAACACTTTACATTTGACAGATGCCTATATATTAAAACTATATGATTTTATGCATCAGCAAATTAAAGCGGGACGTCAGATTTATATTGTCTATCCTCTGATTAACGAGAGCGAAAAACTTGACCTTAAAGACTTAATGGACGGCTATGATTCCATAACAAGAGAATTTCCTTTGCCAGATTATCAGGTTAGTATTGTACATGGACAAATGAAAGCCGAAGCAAAGGAATACGAAATGGATAGATTCAAACGCGGTATAACAAATATTATGGTTGCCACTACAGTTATAGAAGTCGGTGTAGATATTCCAAACGCGAGTGTAATGATTATTCAAAATGCAGAGAGATTTGGTTTATCTCAATTGCATCAATTACGCGGTCGTGTAGGAAGAGGAGCCAACCAATCTTATTGTATTTTGATGACAAAGGACAATTTGAGTGCAGATTCCAAGAAAAGAATTGATATAATGTGTTCTACAAACGATGGATTCGTACTTGCACAAGAGGATTTAGCACTTCGTGGTCCAGGTTCTATACAAGGCACGCAGCAATCGGGAGTTTTGGAGTTGAAAATAGCGGATATTGTCAAAGATGAGCCTCTTGTACGCACTACACGGGATTTAGCACAATTTATTGTAAGCAACGATCCAAACTTATCTAATGAAAACAATTTACTTTTGAAAGAATATTTCCTAAAGCACCCTGTTGTCAGCGATTATTCCAAAATTTCATAAAAAATACTCTATTTTGAGTATATGTCAATAAGCAAAAACATTGTACTTTTGCAAACTCAAAATGCAAAACAGTGACAAGTACTAACAGCAATATAAAACAAAGAATTAAAACGAAAAAACGTTTTTGGAAGTGGTGGCACAAATGGATTGGTTTGGTGTTTGCTTTTTTCGTAATTATGTTTTGCCTTAGTGGTATCATACTTAATCACAGGAATTTATTCAAATCGTTTGATGTCCCTCGATATTTATTACCCAAAGGTTACCAAATAAAAAACTATAATAATGGAGCCATCAAAGGGACGTTGCCATTAACAAAAGATTCTCTACTTTGCTATGGTGCATTTGGCTGTTTTGCTACAGATAATGGGTTTAATAATTTTTCGGATTGCAATAATGGCTTTGACAAAGGTGTGGATAATAGAAAAATATCACGCATTATTAAAGACAATTATGGTAATATCATTGCAGTAGCACAAAAAGATGCTTTTGTTTTTGATACAATAAACAGATTATGGAATAAGATACCATTAGAACCAAATAATGAAAGGTTAGTAGATGTTGTTTTTTGCGAAGATACACTTATAATATTATCAAGGTCTTATATCTATCAAGCAATATACCCATATAAAGAATTTACTCGCATAGAGTTGAAAGTATCCAATGAGTACAAAAAAGAAGTTTCATTATTCAAAACGATATGGAATTTACATAGCGGAGAGTTGTTCGGAAGTGCTGGCAAAATTGTAGTAGATATTTTAGGTATTATCCTTATTATCTTATCATTAGGAGGAATTATTCATTTCTTTTTGCCGTATAATATAAAAAGGAGTAAAGTAAAAGGAAACAATACTCAAAAAATGGTAAAATTTTTAGGTTTCAATCTAAAATGGCATAAAAGGATTGGAGTGTATTCTATAGTTCTTACGATGTCATTGGCAATAACGGGAATGTGTTTGCGTCCTCCTTTAATGATACCTTTGATTTTAAATTCTACACCACCAATAAAATACACTATATTGGATAATAAAAATCCTTTTGCTGATAAACTTAGGGCAATTAGAAAAGATAAACAAACAAATGAATGGATAATCTCAACTTCTGAAGGATTTTATAAAGTTGGCAACTATAATACAGATAGCGTTACAAAGATAAATTCCAATATCAACATATCTCCAATGGGCATTAACGTATTTGAACAAAACTCAGATGGGAGTTGGCTTATTGGTTCGTTTAGTGGTATGTTAGTGTGGAATATTCAATCTGACAAAATTATAGATTATTTCACATGCAAACCATACAAGAAAACTCATGGCCGACCTGTTGGCAAAAATATGATAAGTGGCATAAGTTATGATATAAATAATTCACCAGTTATATTCACTTACGATAAGGGTGCATTGTCGTCATTGCCAGCAAATCCTACAATGCTAAGCAAACAACCTATGTCGCTTTGGAATTTTGCATTAGAAGTACACACGGGTCGTATTTATTCCGTGTTGATTGGTAAAGCGAGCGATTTGTTCATCTTTTTTGCCGGCGTAATTGTGGCACTAATTTTGATATCTGGGTATATCATTAACAGGAAAAGCAAATATAAACAATTAAAACATATAGAGAATGCAAAATGAATAATTTTAAATCTAAAATATTGAAATTTATAGGACTTATTATATTTATTCCTTTAATTTTTTCTTCTTGTGAAGGTATGTTTGAAGGAATTTACGATGAGCCTTTATTACAAGAAAACGAAGAGAAGCCACAAACAGTATACGGCTTTACTGCATACGATGAAGATACTCACAAAGGAACTATGTATTTGAATATTTCAGATTATGACAAGTGGCTTTATATTTCTTTTAAGGATAGAAAATTTGATACTATCTACATTCCGCAAACTCTCACACAAGATTGGGACGGAATAAGTGGTATTCATTATCAATATGTACAAGGTTCAAATTTTTCGTTAGATAGTATAGTTAAAACAGATACACAAAAAGACCCCGCACATTGGGATATTGCTTTGCATCGATACGAAGGAAAAGTAAATGGAGGTGCAATTCAAACAAATTATTCTTCACTTGATGAACTGCCTCCTACTTCTGAAAATTTCGATAATGCTAATTATACAACTGACGAATGGATTGACACCCTTGTTATGACTGATATTAGTGGCATGATGAACTATTATATAGGGTATCAGAATATTAAATGTAATAAAGTGTTATCCAATTGGCTTAGTATGAATATTTCCACCCCTCCTCCCTCTTATCACCCATCTAATAAGGTATATATTTTGCGTTTGAGGGATAATACTAAAGTAGCTTTACGTTTTGATAATTATATGTCGCAAAATGGAACAAAGGGATTCGCAACGATTAGTTTTATTTACCCATATTAATTCTGTAAAAATGAAAAAGATAATAGTGTATACAATACTTGCTATAACTGCATTTGATTCATTTGCTCAAATAACAATAAAAGGTATAGTAAAAGATGAAAATAAACAACCACTAATAGGTGCTACGGTAATTTTGCTAGATAATACGACTGTTGGTACAACTACTGATGTAAATGGAGAATATATTCTTACATTAAAATCCAATTATGAAGGTAAGATTCAAGCAAGTTATATTGGTTATACTACTCAATACAAGGATATTAAAGTATTAAAAAAACATCAACAGTTATATCAAAAACATAAGAATAACAACGGAGTAATTGGAAGCAAAGAAAATCCTATTATAATCAATTTTGAATTGGAAACACTGGCTACTAATATTGATCAAGTTGTAATTACAGGTACTCGTACGCCAAAACTTTTGAGTGAAGCACCTATTCAGACTCGGCTTATCACAAGTGAAGAGATAGAAAAAACTGCTGCCAATAATATTTCAGATGTTTTGCAACAGGAATTGCCTGGAGTGGAATTTTCTTACGCCATGAATCAACAGGTTAATATGAATCTTTCGGGCTTTTCTGGACAAAGTGTATTATTTTTGATTGATGGCGAAAGGCTTTCGGGTGAAACGATGGACAATGTAGATTTTCAACGTTTGGATATGAATAATATTGAGCGTATAGAGATAGTTAAAGGGGCAGCTTCTGCTCTTTATGGTTCGCAAGCGGCAGGTGGAGTCATCAATATCATAACAAAAGAAAATACTAAAAAACTCGTTACCATCAATTTGACTGGACGTGTGGGGAGTCATAACGAAAAAAAACTAGGTGCTAATATTGGATTTAATAAAGGCATATTTCATAATACATTTTCCATGCAATATACGGGTATTGATACTTACGAAGTACCTTATAATCTTGAAAATGATTTTCATAGTGTATATGGTGGTACTACATGGAATTTTAAAGACAAGATTATTATAAAACCTTTGGATAATTTGAAATTTACTGCCCATGCTGGTTACTTTTTTAGGGAGAGATTGTTTAATGTAGATGCTCCAGACAGATATCGTGGTTTTAGTGGCAAGCTTAAAGGCAAATGGGATATAAATAAAAGTAGCGATTTGGAGATTTCTTATAATTTTGACCAATACGACAAAAGCGATTACATAAAACTAACAGACAAAGATATACGAGATTATAGTAATGTACAGAATAGTGTAAGGGGATTGTATAATCATTATATTGGGAATAAAGATAAAACACTTACAATAGGAGCAGATTTTATGTACGACTATCTTTATTCTTACCAATTCTCTGACGGAGCAAAAAAACAGAATATGGCAGATGTGTTTGCACAATACGATTGGGATATTAATAAGTATTGGGAAATAGTTGCCGCCCTTCGTTACGATTATTTCTCGGACGGTAATAATAATCATCTAACTCCAAAATTTTCTGTACGTTTCCATCAAAATTACTGGACAATTCGTGCTGGTTATGGCAATGGATTTAGAACTCCTTCTTTGAAAGAAAAATACATGGACTTTGATATGGTCGCTATATTCAATATTAGGGGTTATAAGGATTTGAAAAACGAAAATTCTCACAATTTTAATCTATCTGGCGAATATACTTACGATATTTATAACTTCACTGCATCAACTTATTACAATATTGTACAAAATAGAATCACTACTTCGGCAGTAAAAAACGATAATGATGGCACGGGAAACTATATTCAGTATATGAATATTGAGGATATGAATGTTTATGGTGCGGAACTCACAGCACAGATACGTTTCCCTCTTGGGTTAAATGCTAAATTGTGTTATAACTATACAAAAGAAGATGTCAAGCAAGTAGGAACAATAACTCCTTACGCACCTGCACGTCCTCATAGTTTGACCGCACGCTTAGATTATGACAAACAGGTAAATTATCATTACGGATTCAATATTGCCCTTAACACAAGGTTTTTGTCCAGTATCGACAGCGAAAAATATGATACTAAAACAAATACCTCAACAAAAATAAAATATCCTGCTTATATGATTTGGAAATTATCACTTACTCAA
>ONOZ01000198.1 GCA_900319595.1 uncultured Bacteroidales bacterium
AAGTGGGGAAAACGTTAATATCTTGGTTGTTGATACTGAGGTTTATTCTAATACGGGCGGTCAGGCAAGTAAGGCTACTCCAGTGGGGGCAATTGCTAAATTTGCAGCAAGTGGCAAACGTGTTAAGAAGAAAGACCTTGGCATGATTGCAACTACATACGGGTATGTTTATGTTGCACAGGTTGCTATTGGGGCAAATCCTGCACAATACATCAAAGCATTGCGTGAGGCTGAGGCTTACGATGGTCCTTCTTTGATTATTGCTTATGCTCCTTGTATCAATCATGGTATCAAGGCAGGTATGGGCAAGACTCAAGCAGAACAGAAGAAAGCTGTTGAATGCGGTTATTGGCACCTATGGAGATACAATCCAGAATTAGCAAATGAGGGCAAGAATCCATTTACTTTGGATAGTGCAGAGCCAGATTGGAGCAAGTTCCAAGCATTTATTGATGGCGAAGTAAGATACAACTCATTAAAGAAAGCATTTCCACAGGAGGCTGAGGAATTATTCCGTGCGTCTGAGGAGAATGCAAAATGGCGTTACAATTCTTACAAACGTATGGCGTCAATGAGTTGGGGCGAATAACAAATAAACAAAAGTAAAACCTTGTTTCATTTTAACGGAACAAGGTTTTTTTTTATGTCTTCGTTTTGCTGTAAATGTCTATTTTTTGACGTTATATTTTTATTTGTAATGTAGTGATATTCATATATATATATGCGTTTTTTATGTTAAAAATGTTTTGTAATATAGGTACTTTTTATATCTTTGCAGGAGTATTTAACAAAAAACAATATAAAAAGATGAAGAAAACAATTACAATTTTCGCGTTAGTTTGCTTATTAGCAACTACATTAAATGCTCAGTTAGGTGCAAATTTGCCGTATGAGCCAGATTTTAATCAACATCTAGAAAGAAATAAGTGGAGTTTCAGAAACCCATCGAATGATTCCTACGCAAGGTGGTATTTTGATAGTGGGTATTTATATGCTGGTTATGATGCGGAATCAGATTATGTAGGAAAATACATTATAGAAGGATATCCTTGCGTTTCTATAGCTGAAAGATGGATAGAAACAGGTAATCATCCGAAAATACGCATTTCCTTTTATGTAAATATTGGTGGAGAGAGAGGAATCGAAGGGAGCGATACTTCGTATTTTGATTTTATGTCTGTTTTCTTTGTTCCCAAAGATACCAATTTTGCTGCTGTAACTGGCGGAAACTTGCCTTATTATCTTGGAACCCATAAAACTCCATATGAAGAAGGATTGTTGCATTTTACAGAAAGTGGTAGGATTGCAAAAGCGAATCAAGCATATAGTATAACTATTGACAATCCAAGTCCAAATTCTACTTACAAACTTGTTTTTGTTTGGCGTAATGATGCTAACCGTGGAGATGGTAAAGGAGTCCAGTTATTTAATTTAAAAGTAAAACCTGTAACGGTCTTTGATATAGAAGTTGGTGATGTTTTTGTATCAGAGCAAAACAAAAATGATGTACTTGGAGATGGTAAGGTTACCTATAATCCAGATACATACACCCTTACGTTAAACAATGTTACAACAGATTACCTAAATTTTAATGCTGCAGATGACCCTCAAGTATATAAAGTTGTTATAGCACCTATTAAGTTAGAATTGCAAGGTACAAATAATATTGGAACTATTTCTTATGAAGGTAAAAGCAGCACCAGTGCTTCTAATAAGCTTACGATAAAAGGAAATGGCTCTCTAAATTTAAATAGTTTTGGTATAGGTATTACTAATGGAACACTGAATATTGAAGATTGTGATATATCTGTCAATACTTCTTGGGCAGGAATAGAGGGATGGAATGGTGCCAAGCTTAACATAAATAAAGCTAATGTAACGGTTAATAGTTCTTCTAGTTTTGCAATAGGTTCTTTTGCAGACATAACGTTGAATAATGTATCAGTAATAGAACCACAAGGTTATCAAATAGCAGCAGATGATGATGGTGACAAATATTTCTTTAATTCAGATGGAACCAAAGCAAAAACAGTTAAAATACAGAAAACGGATTCAGGTATAGAAGGTATTGCAGACAATGGTAAAGAAATAAATCTTTATCCAAATCCAGCAAAAAACTTCGTAGAAATAGATGGAGCGAATAAAGATGATGTTGTTGTGGTAGTTGATTATATGGGAAGAAAAGTTTTGGAGCAAAAACTTATAAACAATACTCTTAACATTCAGTCTTTACCAAAAGGAATCTATGTTGTTAAGGTATCTGAAAATATTCAAAAGTTGGTGGTTGAATAAAATATAGTTATTATTTGATATAAGTAGCCTACGTTTTAAAAAAGTGTCGTAGGCTTTTTTTTATTCTTTTATGTACACAAAAGTAATAAAATATAAAAAAGTCCGTTACTTAATTGTAGCGAACTTCTCTTAGAAGTAATAAATATTATATAATATTTTTATCTTTTACATATTTTACCATCTCACTATTATCAAAGACAGGGTCGTATGTACTCTTGACTTTTTTTAATTGATAATCTTCGTTGATTGAATCAATAAATTTTTTAAAATCTTCATTGTTTTTGCTTAGACGATTGATAGTATCCCAATCTATATTACTCTTTCTTTGGGCAGAAATAAGGATTTCGCTCTGAGATATATTCTCAGCATTAAGCTTTATAAATCCTATACCAAAAGCATTGTTCAATCTTCTCATTTCGTCCATTAACTCTGATTCTTTCTTGTATTTTAAAGCGACAAGATAACCTTCGTTCGCCCAAGAAGAATTTGAAACTGCCTGAAAGAAATACTCTCTTAGATTTGTTTCATCAACTTCTTTTTTCATTTCAAAGGAAAACAACTTTAAAACGCTTTCAGAAAAATTGTCTATGATTTGCATCGTAGATTCTTCAAAGTCATCAAAAGGAAAATATACTCCAACAATATCTGGGTGCAACCATTTATTTTTACCCTTAGTGTGTTTACTACTTACTTCATGATGAATTGTTTTAGTGTAACAGCGGAAGTGAGGATTACCATGAGTATATTTCACAAGTAGCGGATGTAAATCCCTTTCGCTGAAAGGTTCTTTCTCTGGTTTTGGTGCGATAGGAGGAGTAACTGGTTTGACGAGTTCTTTAAGACTATACTTACCTTTGGAGGTACGTACAAATATACTATTACCTTTTTTTATATTAGTACCCAATTGCGACACAATCGAGGCACACGGAGTTTTGCCTTTCGTTTTTAGTTTGGACTGAAAACCATATTCTTTAGACTTATCCCAAATTTCCTTTGCAGTTAAAGGTGTTTTCGCTTCTTTAAGTGTGTCCTCTACAAGTTTCAAAAATGTATAATCCATAATTTTTTTTTAGAATTATCTTATTGCAGTTGCAAAGGTAGTAATAATTTTTTAGATATGTAAGGTTTGAATATGAAAAATTATAAATATTCCAAATGTTTATTGTATAGTATTGGAAAAATACTTAACTTTGCCCCAAAAAGTAACAATATTTATCATTATTATATACTAATTTATTATTATTCGTAGGTAATTGATTTACCATGCTATGATAACTTATCTACCAATGCAAAATAAATCATTTATTACGGCTTGGTAAATCATTTACCAAAAGAAAATATTTTTTGGTAATAACAATTTATTGAAATACAATCACATAGAAATACAATAAAACGAAACCTAGATAAAAATGTAAGCGTATCTATTAGGTTATGATTTAATAATATTATACCATTATCTGCTTTCGCTTGGAAACATTATCAAGACTTTGTTTTGTTATATCTGCATGTTTTGTCTTTATTTCCAATGGCCAATCTGCTCCTTGTTCTTGTATATTCCATTTAGGATAAATACCATTTTCCTGTTCTAAAAAATCTTTTATACAGCACTCTTCCAAAAGTTTATAACTTAAAGATGCATTAGTAACCACGTGCAGACCTTTTAATCCTTTAACTTTTGCAGTAAAGTTCTCTTGATATATCATATATATTTCTATTCTATGTCCTTGTGTTATAGTATAAAATAGAAAATACCACACTCCAAAACTTCTAATTGATGGTCTGCCCTTTATTCCCCCGTCTTGGTAGATTCTTAATGTTCCTTTCATTCCACCTTTATCTTGTGAGCCTCCAATTTTATAGATTTCTCCATCTACTACTATCAAATAGACCCTTGCAACATTATCTGTTAATATACTTTGAGGTAAGATTTTCCCATATTCATCTTGGATTCGTGCTAGATACTTAAAAGCAAGTTTTGTACCTCTGCCGTCCCAACTTACCTCTGCAATTTTAAAAGCAGTTTTTACGTCCTCTATTCTCATAATATACGCTCTCCTATAATTAATAATTCGTGCGAGGATTTTATGTTTGTATTATCAAAATCTCTTTCCAACCTATTCTTACCTATTCTTGTTTCACCTTGTCCCATAGTGTATTGCCACTTTATCTCTTTGATTTCAAAATCTTTATAAGCCTCTCTTACAAAAGAACAATCATTATACGACAAGATAAAACCGCCCTTATGTTCTTTTAAAAGGTCTGCGAGTTTTTCGTGCTTAAAGCCATTGTGATGTATTGGAAAATTTCTCATAGGATAGATGCCTTTGAACATCCTACTATCTCCATCTAAATAATATGGAGGGTCTAAATAGAGAAAATTATTTCTATGTATAGGGAGAGATTCCTCAAAACTTTTACAATATACCCTCAAATTGGTTATATTAAAATCTCGTACTTTTTCAATTGTCTTTAAATATCTATCTTTATTTGTGTATATAGAAGACATCCAACCAAGAAATCCTGGACCATAACTTAATTGCATATTATAATAGTAATAAGTTGCTGCCTCTAAATTGTCTAATCCATTATCGTAGCCGTCAATTTTATTCCAATGTTGTTTTAGAATATTTTTGATTCTCTCATATTCTTCCTTTGTAGGTTCTAAGGCAAGAAGTTTTTGGTAAAGTAATTGTGGATTGTTTATTTGCACTTGCCAATAATTGACTAATAAATCAAATATGTCGTATGCAATAACTTCTATTTGTAGTTCTTTAGCTAAGGCTATTTCTATAGACCCACCACCAATGAATGGACTTACTATTTTTGTAATATTTTTAGGTATCAATTCAATAATATTACCTACAGCAAGGGATTTGCCTCCTCCATAACGTAAAGGTGATGCGGTATATCGTTTATAGTTTCCTTTCGTTCCTTTTAGTTTTTGTAAGAACGCCTCTTTTTTGCTAACTTCGAATGATTCGTCTTTTTTATTTTTCATTAAAATTGATAGTTATGCATAAACTACCAATCGTTTATGAAATAGAGAGAATAAATAAGGTGCTTAATTTATCTACTCGTATTCAGGTAAAGCCTCGGAGAAATACCTCTATTCCAATAGATGAATTCAACACCAGAAGATGTTAATTCTTTATATGGAATAGTCGCGTAGTTATAAAACTTTGCCTGAACATTCATTTCATTTTTCAAAAATAAGTTTCCGAGGCTTATTTTGAATACGAAATAATAGTTAATGCTTATTTTACTGCACTATTGCAAATTGCAAAATTATAGATTTTTTTCCAAACCCCTATGATTTGAAGGAGAAAATTATAAATATTCCAAATTTTTATTGTATAGTATTGGAAAAATACTTAATTTTGCAAAAAAATAAATGTCTATATGAAATTTTTTGATATAGTTGTGTAACATTATTGAAAAATATACGTAGTATTAGGAACAAAAAAAGCGAAAATACAATAAAAGACAATGGGATTATTTTCATTTCTAACAAGAGAAGTAGCGATAGATTTAGGAACGGCTAATTCTATCATAATTTGTAACGATAAGGTTGTCGTAGATGAACCAAGTATTATTGCAATAGATAGTTCTACTAAAAAAATAATGGCAGTGGGCAAACGTGCTATGCAGATGTATGGAAAAACCCACGATAATATTCAGACAATTCGTCCTTTAAGAGATGGCGTTATTGCAGATTTTGATATGGCTAATGACATGATCAAAGAATTGATAAAGATGATTCCTGCAAAACGTTCTTTGATTCCACCCGCATTAAAAATGGTTATCTGTATTCCTTCTGGTATTACAAACGTTGAGGAACGTGCAGTAAGGGATGCAGCAGAACAAGCCGGGGCTAAGGATGTTAGGTTAATACATGAACCGATGGCTGCCGCAATAGGTATTGGTATAGATGTGTTGGAGCCTGTGGGTAATATGATTATAGACATTGGAGGAGGTACATCAGAAATAGCCGTTATTGCATTGGGAGGAATTGTTTGCAATAAGAGTATTCGTATTGCAGGTGATGAATTCAATAGAGATATTGTTGAATATATGAAAAAACAACATAATATCTATATTGGAGAACGTATGGCTGAAAGTATAAAAATGGAATGTGGGGCAGCAATACCAGAATTGGATAATCCACCAGAGGATTTTTCTGTACAAGGTCGCGATGTCTTGACAGGTATTCCAAAAGAAATTTTTGTAAATTACAGAGAAATTGCACATGCACTGGATAAGAGTATAGCAAAAGTAGAAAGTGCGGTATTAGAGGCGTTAGCAATGACTCCACCAGAGTTAGCAAGCGACATATATCAC